>CAZDUT010000007.1:27465-34825 GCA_964508695.1 uncultured Alteromonas sp. | reverse complement strand
AATCATTCGAGACCGCGAACATCCCGGCCGGGTTCGGCCGGAAGAGCCAGACGTTGCGCCACCAGGCCGGGTACTTCACCCACGGGGTCGCCACACTGAAGGGCCCGTCCATCGGTGAGCCGAACAGGGCGGGCGGCGCACCGGGGGAGTCGCGTTGGTAGACCATGTACTCGATGGCGACCAGCTCGAGGTTGCCGTCGTACATCAGCACCTCGGGCCGGGCACAGAGCTTCGCCATGATCCGCGGTGGCCATGTTGATTTCACGGTACTGGGCGCCTTTGAAGTGGATGTGAACGGTAATATTGCCTCGTGGATGATTCCCGGCAAGCTGGTTAAAGGCATGGGGGGCGCCATGGATTTGGTTGCCGGCGCGAAAAATATCATTGTGACGATGACGCATGCAGACAAACATGGTAATTCGAAACTATTACAGTCATGCACCCTGCCCCTTACGGGTGTGAATTGTATTACACAAATTATTACCGACCTTGCCGTTCTGGACGTGGCGGATGGCGCATACCATCTGCGCGAACGCGCACCAGGTGTAAGCGTAGAGGAAATCAAAGAGAAAACAGCCGGCAAGCTGGTTGTTGAGGGCGATATTCCCGAAATGAAAGTGGGGGTATAAACCACGGCGCTGCGCACACCACGTGCAGCGACTTCTTTAATTTCACCGGCCTTTCATAGATAATAGCGCGGCTATTATCTATGAGGGTTTCTTTTGCACATTTCCGATCTTCCCGTCCATCACAATATTATCAAGCGCCTGTCTGATAAAGGCATCACCGAGCTGACTGAGATCCAGCAGCAGACAATCCTGCCAGCCATTCAGGGTAAAGATGTGATTGCATCGTCGAAAACCGGTTCGGGGAAGACTTTCGCGTATCTGATCCCGGCAATTAATCGTTTATTGAAAGATAAGCCGCTTTCCAAAAAAGATCCTCGTGCGGTAATCCTTGCGCCTACCCGCGAGCTGGCAAAGCAGGTTTTTCTGGAAACCAAAAATCTTACCAGCAAATTGTCTTTGCAATGTGCATTGATTGTTGGCGGAGAAAACTACAATGATCAGACCAAAGTGTTGCGCCGCAATCCGCATATTGTTATCGGCACCGCCGGTCGGGTGGCAGATCATCTTGAGGATAAATCATTTTTCCTCAATGGCCTGGAATTGCTGATCATTGATGAAGCGGACCGTATGCTGGATCTGGGTTTTTCCGGCGCTCTGAACCATATCAATGACGCCGCTGATCACCGTAAGCGACAGACCATGTTATTTTCCGCCACGCTGGATAATGTCGAGCTTGCAGCCATGACTCAGAAACTCACTAAAGCAGCAGTGCGGGTCGCAGTAGGAAAAGCCACGGCTGTGCACAGTGATATTCAGCAGCAGTGTTTTTTCGCAGATCATGTAGAACATAAAGATAATCTGCTGCTGACCTGCCTGAAACAAACCGACTACGATCAGGCGGTGGTGTTTTGCGCAACCCGTGAAGATACTGTACGGCTCGCAGATCAGCTGAATGCCGCACACCTTGAAGCTATTGCGCTTAGCGGCGATTTATTGCAATCGCAGCGCGCTAATATTATGAGTGAATTCGGACGCGGTCGTCACAGCATACTGGTGACAACGGATGTGGCCTCCAGAGGACTGGATTTGGTTAAAGTCGGCCTGGTCGTTAATTTTGATTTACCAAAACAGCCTGACGAGTACATCCATCGTATCGGCCGGACCGGGCGCGCCGGGCGACAGGGTAATGCCATTTCCTTTATTGGACCGCGCGACTGGAATAGCTTTACAGCATTAAAGGCCCAGCTGGATTACCCACTCGCGTGTGAAGCACACCCTACTCTGCCTGCGAGCTTCACAGGCTTTATTGAACGCAAACCTAAGAAGAAAAAAGCGACACATCAGACAAAGCCGTCAGGCTCAGCACCAACAAAGCCCATGTCTGCAAAGACAAAGCGGGTCGATACCATGACCGGCGAAGACGTTGGCATGCTGCCGGTTAAGCGGAAAAAAGACAATGACGCCCAATAACGCCTCGTAACAACAGAAACAAAAAAGCCAGCGTTTGCGCTGGCTTTTTGTATTTACCCTGAAACAGTACTGTTAGTACTCCCACCAACAGTCCTGCCACCAATCCAGAAACTCTTCAAAATCAATGTAGCCGTCGTCATTGCTATCAATGAGTTTAAACCCTTCTTCAACATGACTGGCTTTTGTTTTAGGTGAGATCACCGTTAGCAGTTCGATGAATTCCGGCAGATCAATCTGGCCGTTTCCATCGCGATCAAAAAAGTTAAAGTTACTTTTGGCTTCTTCAATTTCTGCCTTTGATAGCTGGGCGTCCACTGTTACTTCCTTCTTAAATACATCGCAAAAATTAGTGTAACGTCCAAGCCATCCAGTGTCTACGCCTGATTCTGTTTTGCCTTCATTGCCCGTTCACGTTGTAACCGGGCTTTCTCTGCACGCTTGGCTTCCATGGCCTCGCGGGCCTCGGTGCCGACATGCTCCTCCTGACGTTGGCGCGCAAGGTTGACCTGCTTTTCACGCTCGCGGAAACGTGCGATTTGCTCATCGGTATGGGTGCCAAAACAGTGCGGACAACTTACTCCTGACTCATACTTGTCGCTGGCCTTATCTTCGTCAGTTATCGGCAAACGACATGCGTAGCATTGATCAAAGTGACTTTTTTCGAGGTCGTGATTAACTGCAACACGATTATCGAACACAAAGCAATCACCTTCCCACATTGACTCGTCCTTAGGCACATCCTCAAGGTATTGCAAAATGCCACCCTCTAGGTGATATACCTCATCAAAGCCCTGCTCTTTCATATAGGCAGTCGACTTCTCGCAGCGGATCCCACCGGTACAAAACATGGCGACTTTTTTATGTTTTTCCGGGTTAAGGGTACGCTTTACGTAGTCGGGAAATTCGCGGAACGTTTCCGTATTAGGGTTCACCGCATTCTTGAAGGTGCCAATCTGAATTTCATAGTCGTTACGGGTATCAACCAACACCACGTCAGGATCGCTGATTAAGGCATTCCAGTCTTTTGGCTTAACATAGGTACCCACTGTCTTGCGGGGATCGATGCCACTTACGCCCATGGTGACGATTTCTTTCTTCAGCTTTACCTTGGTACGGTAAAAAGGCTGAGTCTCGTGCAGTGATTCTTTAAACGAAATGGGGTTGATGCGTGGATCGGCATTAAGATAGGCAAGCAGTGCATCAATGCCCTCACGGGTGCCTGATACGGTACCGTTGATCCCTTCTTCGGCAAGCAACAGCGTGCCTTTTATGCCGTTTTGCTGCATTGCATCGTGCAGCGGCTGGCGCATGGCCTGATAATTATCGAGCGCGACAAATTTATACATCGCGCACACGATATACTGTGACATATTCATTTTACCTTTTTGCTGATTGGAACGTAAAACCAGTGCAAAATTGCGGGCAGGAATATAGCAAAAAAGGCGCTGGATTGCTACTTAGGCAACCATATACTTACTTGCCTTATCAATGACATCGTCAAGCAGGGTATTGTCTTCGTCGAAGTTGCCGGGGGCGTGCCCCTGTAAACGACGCTGGGTGGCCAACGCGCAATTTGCGATCACGTTGTCCGGGATGTGCGACGCATCATTATGACAGCTAAGCGGTGCCGGATGCATTGACTCAAAAAGACGTGCAGATGACACATCACCGTGGGTAATGAAAGCAGAAACCACACGACTGTGCATGAAATCTGCCTGGTCAGCTTTGAGGTTCGGGCGCCGATAAAAACTGAAGGCTTGTAAATGGTGGGTGCCTGCTGTTTGATTATCGGCGGCAGGATTGAATGAGGGTGTGCCTAACGAAGCACCAAACTGCATTGCCAAATACAGAGAAAACTGTGCGCCATGGCCTGCAGCCTCGGCAAAATTTCCATTCCAGTCCCACGTCGACCGTTCGACTGACTGTAATTTTTCTACCGACATGTTTTCTTTCCCTATTCGCACCGCTGTAAGTCTTTATCGAATGATTGCGGAAAATCTTTAGCCCGTCTTGCGCATGCTACTGTTTTCATGAATGATGTAACGCATTAGGTGCGAGACCGGTAGTATCAAGTCGATGAAATTTTCTGACAAGCATGTCCTTATTGTTGAGGATCAGCGCCCGTTTTTGTTGCTGTTACGTGGACTGCTAAATTCTATGGGGGCTACAGACGTGCTTGCAAAGCCCTCGGCAGAGCAGGCAATTTCACTGTGCAAAAAGCAAAAATTTGACATTATTGTCTGCGACTTGCATTTAGGCGCGGAGAAGAAAAATGGCTTTGAGCTTATTGAAGAGTTGCGGGTCAGGAAACTGGTTAAACCCAGTACCATTTTCCTGATCATCAGTGCAGACAGTGCCCGTCCCATGGTACTGGGTTCAATAGAGCGCCGGCCCGACGATTATTTGATTAAGCCATTTTCTCATGCGCAGCTAAAAACCCGCATCTCACGCGCGTGGCAAAAAAGACATTTTCTACAGCCCGTATACAAAGCAATTATGGAAGAAAGCTGGAGCGAGGCCATTGATACCTGCGAGCAGCTCGCTGCACTGAACTCGCCCTACCAACGCTCCTGTGAACAATTACTCGTTGAGTTGTACTGGCAAGTTGAGCAGCCTGCAAAAGCGTTGAATGTCCTGGCGCCCTATCAGGACGGAAAACCTATTTTATGGGCAACACTCGCCACCGCCAAAACCTACCTGCTTCAGGGCAACTTCGAGCAGTCGGTGGCCATGGCCAATAAAGTGCTCGAACAAAACCGCTTTAATGCAGACGCTTATGACATACTGGCCCAATGCAACAATGCCATGAAAAGTGGCGAGGCGGCCATCAGTGCAATCAAACAGGCGATAAAATTATCGCCCTACTCGTTGCCCAGACATTTTACTGCGTGCAACATTGCCCGGGACAACAGTGACTTTGAGCTTGCGTCATCATCCAGTGAAGCCATCTGGAAGCTCTCAAAGCATACGGTTCATCATGCCCCCTCACATTGGTGCGGATTTGTGCGCAGCCTGCTGGATGTTGCTGAATACTCTGATGACAAGCGGACAAAAAACCGCTACCAGCAGGAAGCCTTGTTGGTTACCCAGCGTGGTCGTTACGATGAATACCTGCAACGGTTCAGTGATGACTTCGATGTTGAGATCTACGAAAGTATCGTAAATGCCCGTATTAACGCTTTAGACGGCAAGATGCTCGATGCTAAACGCCATCTGGTAACCTCACAACTTGCTATTGAGGAACAGTACGAGCATACACCTTCGGCCTATGTCCCTGACAGCATTAAAGTCATGTACGATATCGGCGAATACGATGATGCCCTTGGCCTTCAGGAGTTAATCGCCACCGGCGATGAAGAACTGGATCCTGCCAGCTACTATCTGTTGACCCGAGAACAGCGTAAAGCCAGTGAAAACCAATCCAATTATCAGCATTTCAACCAGGAAGGCATAGAGCTTTACCAACAGGGTCAGTATGCCGGCGCGCGGGAGGCCTTCACTAATGCTCAGTCATTTGCGCCCGTTAATACCGGTGTCGCACTCAACTTACTGCAGTGTCTGATTAAAATTCTCGACAAAAGTAAGAACGAAGAGCCAACACTCATTAAAGAATGTCGGCGAGTGCACAAACTGATTGAAGATATGCCCTTAAAGCAGCATCACCAGGAAAAATATGACGCATTAAAAGAGGAGCTTTTTGCCTACATTCGCAACAAGTAATTCCACTGTTCAACCATAGGCAGGACCTACGGACGTCAGAACCTTATCTTAAATTTAAACCGTAACATGAAAAATACGTAACTATACATGTTGTAGGCAATGAGTGTTCTGCTCAGGGTCATAAAGGTGGGATCACATGCACAGTATCAAATCAGTCAACACATCGGCCGCGCACGAACACCGCGATTATCAGCGAGGTTTTGATGAGGGCTATAAACAGGGTGTTGCTGAAAAAGCCAACGAATATAAAGAGATCATTGAGGCCTTAAAACAGCGCGTCAGTGCAAATCGTCGCTCGATAGAACTGGCCCAGGTGATGTATCAGATCTCAGAACTGTCACATGACAGTAAACTGGATATCTCTGTGCTGTACGAAGGGATCTGCAATGTGCTTTCTACGATTGTTGATACCACCAACTTCTTCATCGCCCGCTTTAATAAAGAGGCACAGTCGCTGGAGTTTGTTTATTACCGTGATAGCTCCGGTCTGCACCATGAAACACCCGAAGACTTTCCCAAACGCCCTGTCGGCAAGGGGTTTACAGAGCTTGTGCTTGAACGCCAGGCACCTGTGTTGTTAGGCAAAAAAGACATTCAAATGTTGTGCGAGAGTGGCGAACGTGCTGCCCGGAAAATGCTGGCAGCATCCTGGCTGGGCGTACCACTGGAAGAAGACGGTGATGTATTTGGTGCGATTATTATACAGAGCTACGACGATAATGTACTGTTCAACCAGTCCGACGTGGAGCTACTGACGTTCGTGTCGAACAACATTTCTCACGCAATTAAACGCTATGAGGAAAAGCTGGAAAAAGAACGTAGCCTGCAAAAGCTGGCGCTGGCATCGCAGCGCGACCCGCTTACCGGTCTGTTGAACCGAACTGCGTTTGACGAAACGCTGGAAAAAGCCTGTGCGAGTATTAAATCAGAACATTTTATTGCCGTTCTGTTCATTGATTTAGATGGCTTTAAGCTGGTTAATGACACCTATGGTCATGCCGAAGGTGACAGTGTGTTAAGGTCTGTAGCGAAGCTTATTAAAGCAGAAACCCGGGCCTGTGATGCTGTCGGCCGAATCGGTGGCGATGAGTTCGTTGTCATGCTTGCCGACATAGAAAGCTCAGCGCAAGCGGAAGATGTCGCCAAGCGGATCCTCGACTCTATTGCAACGTTTCAGTCATCAAACCGTTTAACCGTTGAACTTGGCGCCAGTATAGGCATTGCGATCGCCTCACAAGGCTCAGCCTGCAGCAAGAGCCTGGTTGAACGGGCTGACGCCGCCATGTACAACATCAAACATACAGGCAAAAACGCGTTTGCACTGGAAGAAATGTGAACAGCATTTACCCCACCTGGCCAGCCCCTTATGGCACCTGCCTCAGACTGGCACTGATCACTTCTCAACATAGACACTACGTATAACTGGCCTGACGCGTCTGCTCGCAGTTTCACTACCATAACCAGGAAGAACTGGACAACTTGCAGCCACTGGCCGGTGAAGCTGTGACGGCCTTACTTCAGTCACAAAGCGGTGGTTCGGATTACTGGATTTCGACGCACGTTTTGCACCATTAACGGACTTATAAATTAACGCTTACTAC
>CAZDUT010000007.1:2756-27455 GCA_964508695.1 uncultured Alteromonas sp. | reverse complement strand
ACAGCAACTTATACCTTGCTGAACAGGAGGGCATTTAACGGTGCCATAAGAACAATATACACAACAATCCCCTTTCAAAGGCCTAAGCAACGCCTTGCATCCTTGCATTGTGCACTCCGATGACATCAGCGCGTTTTGCCAGGTATGCTAATAATTCAGGTGGGCAGCGATAATTTACCTGCATTAATTATTATCGGCGGGTGACTTATTTGAGATCGCGCAAATCCGATAATAAATCGTCAATTTCCTCAACAAGCTTATCGCGCTGCTCATCGGTCAGTGAGGCCGCGATTTTGGCTGCCAGCTGCGCATAATTACGCCGATTGGCTTCACGATTTTCCCGGTAAATTTCACTGCGATATGCATCTGGGTCCACCATCAGTGCGAGCAAATCCTTCGCAAACTCTTCATTACTGCCACGTGTCACAAATAAACGCCGGGCTGATTTCTGAATAGTCCGCCGGTACTCGATCCAGTCTTTACGCGTACTTAAGAAGAGCGGGCTATGCTCACGAATAATGGCTTCCTGCTCATCGGTTAAGTCACCAATGCGGTCTTCCATATCATCACGGATCTCGTCCAGGCGTTCTTCAGCCTGTTCCTCGGGAGACATTTCCAGAAATTCGTTGAGCTCTTCTTCCTCTTCCTTGTTGTCTTCCTCCAAAGCGGCAAACAAAGAAACAATTTGTTCGTCATCAAGCGTTTCGGCAAACGTCGCCAGCTTGGGGCTCAGTTCCTCCCGCATGCGCTGCCAGTGCTGCTGCGCCTGTTGCAGATGCCACATCACCCTGTCTTCGGTTAATGCGCCTTGGGTGACATCTTCTCTCATCGTTTTCAGGTGTGCGATGTAACGATCTAATTCTTCACTTTGGTGCCAGTCCAGCCAGCCGGCCAGATGCTCATCAAAAACATCTTCCTGGGCGTCATTAAGCTCTACGTAGTCATCAAGGTACCAATAAACCAGCCAGTCAATGTTGTCATAGGCAAATTTGGATGAACATCCACCGAGTAACAGCCCGACAAGTAAAATACAGCACCACTTCTTCATTTTAAGTCCTTGTTAAGGTGAATAAATTGTCGTTTTTTCGCTATACCCAGGAAAAGCAAGCGCGGTTTCCATTTTCAGCAGTCCCGGCGCTGAAATATCTGACTAAGGCTAACCGTTAGTTCATCGGCGGCCTGGGGAATGCGTTTTACGCAGTCTGTTGACTCAACCTGTCAGGTCTGCAAAAGTTCACCTAAAACAGTCACCAGGCTAGGTACCTGAGCCACCATAGACTTATTTGCATCTTTTCTACGGCATAACATTGACTTAGTGCACAAATAAATTATTTGGTTGCATTAAGAATGTAACAGTATGTTTTATACTACAACGACAATGAGCGAATAGATTCATTGTCCTGTTCTAAGCCTGCAAGGTTAACTCTGTGATCCTTGTAAAATGCGTATCAACTCAATAGGAAGGCGTGTATGACAGCAATGAAACGGGTTGCAGTACTTACCTCAGGCGGGGATGCTCCTGGCATGAACGCGTGTATCAGGGCGATCATTCTGGCCTGTGAGCAGGCCGGTCATGAATGTATAGGTTATAAGCATGGCTATAATGGACTCCTGAACCAGGAGTACAGGACCTTCGACGCCGACATTACCCACAACCTTATTCAGCAGGGTGGAACGGTTCTGCATAGCGCTCGTTGCCTGGAGTTCAAATCCGATAAGGCCGCACAGCAGGCTGCCAGTAATCTCGATGAATTAGCTATTGATACACTGATTGTGATTGGTGGCGATGGGTCATTCAGAGGTGCACAACATTTAAGTAACCACTGGGACGGACAGGTGATTGGTCTGCCGGGTACCATTGATAATGATATCGCCGGGACCGACGCGACAATTGGTTACTATACAGCCATAGAAACGGCTGTATCATCCATCGATAAAGTACGCGATACCGCCGACGCCTTCGAACGCATTTTTTTGGTGGAAGTAATGGGTCGCCATGCCGGCTTTCTCGCCTTAAGCGCAGCGCTAGCATCTGCCGCCGACTATGTCGTATTACCGGAGCTGTTTTCGTCGGAGCAGGAAACGCTCAATGACATTCAGGCTCAGCTAACGGTAAGACGCGAATTGCGCGGCAACATCAGCTACATAATTGTGCTTGCTGAAAATGTCTGGCCTGGCGGTATCAATGATCTGTCAACGCGCCTTAATACACTGACCAAGTCAGAAGTCCGGCCGGTTATTCTTGGCCACGTACAACGCGGCGGTTCGCCGGTCAGTCAGGATCGGATTCTGGCCACACAACTTGGCGCTCATGCCGTTTCTTTGGTTGGAAAACCGGTCAATGCGGTCATGGTGGGAGAAGTAAACGGCAAACCGTGTGAGGTGCCGTTACCCAAGACCTGGGAGCAGTCGAAGCCCCTTGACACCAGCGCTGTAGACACGATGAAAGCAATCATCAACAACCGTTACGCGTAACCCTTTTGCCGTGGTACCAGGTTACGCGCCTACATTTTCATCGCCGCTTTTACCTTGTCACGGTGACTGCGGCTTACTTTAAGCTCGGTATCATTTTGCAAAATCAGATGGTATTCGCCACTGATATGGCTTACCAGCTTTTTGACGAAACGAATGTTGGCAATGGCAGAACGGTGTACACGAACAAACCACTGCGGATTCAGTTCTTTCTCCAGTTCTTTCATCGTTTTACGCATAATGTGCATGCCATCCAGAGCGTGCACGCACATATAATCACCAGCCGCATCAATCCACTGAATGTCCTGCACGTTCACCCGGGTCACTTCAGAACCGTCTTTAATGGCCAGAACATCAGGATAAGGGTTGGTTTCTACTGTTTCGCCACTGGCCAGTTTTCGTAAAATTTCTTCGTAGTCGTCCCCGGTCAGCTCGGCAACCAGATTTACCAGTTTTCGTGATTGCTCATCCTGATGCTGGGACGCAAAGTATTCTCTGACTTTTTCCAGGGCCTGTTTCAGGCGTTCGTCATCGGCAGGCTTTAACAGGTAATCCAAGGCGTGTACATCAAATGCGCGTATGGCATAACTGTCATAAGCGGTCACAAAGACAATCAGTGGCAGCGGCTGATTCAGTTCACGTAACTTATGGATCACCTGAAAACCATTGAGCCCCGGCATTTGTATATCCAGAAACACCAAGTCCGGACGGTGTTGGGAAATAGCACTCACAGCGTCAAGCCCGTTCTGACACTCTGCCACTACTTCAATATCTGCATGACGCTCCAGTCGTGCTTTCAGCCCACGGCGGGCTAACGGCTCATCATCAACAACAACAGTTTTAATTCGCTGATCAGTCATCTCATGCGTCCTTTACTTCATAGGGTATGCGGATCCGCACCCGCACGCCTGACGGCTGGTTATGTTCTATCGATAAGGCAAAATTTCGTTGGTATAAGGATTGTAAACGTTCCCGGATATTTGCCAGCCCCACCCCGTTTTCACGGCTTAGCTGACCATTTTTAATATCCGCACCCGGCCCGTTATCTGCCACATCCATCAGCAGATCATTACCAAAGCTGCGTGCTGTGATCCATATCTGTCCGCCCTTCTCCATCTTAGAAATAGCATGCTTGATACTATTTTCAATGATTGGTTGCAGGATCATGCTGGGAACCAATGCAGCTTCACAGCCCTCGTCAATATCCCAGTTCACTTCAAGGCGGTCATCAAACCTGACTTTTTCTATTTCCAGATAGAGACGTAACGCCTTGGTTTCCTGGCCTAACGGCACACGCTTTATCGGATCGTTATCCAGCGAGTAACGCAAAAAGTCACTTAACCGCGTGACCATTGCCTCTGCGGTATCATTTTCTTTAAGCAGTATCAGTGTGGAAATGGCATTCAATGTATTGAACAAAAAATGTGGATTTAACTGATAGCGCAGCATCTTGATATGAGCCTGATGTGCCATTGTCGTGGCTTTTAACGCATTTTGTTTTTCTTTTTGCAGCATCTGAAAGTTTTTGATGCCGAAATACACTCCGCTCCAGCAGCCCACCATGATGAGTGAGTTAATGGTGTTCGTGAAGTACATGTACCAGGCATCAGGACGGTAGCCGTGCTTATAAATTTCCCAGTAATTAACGTTTTTAACGACCGCCCACAACAGCGCCACGATGTAACACGCAGTAACGACCACAGCCAGCATTTTGAGCGGCGGCTGGCGACGCGCGTAGCGAAAGACGTAGCGAAGAGGAATGGTTAATAACCAGCCGGCGTAAGCATTGAGCATGATGATGAACAGCCATATTGGCCGTACGTCATGTAAGAACGAACCAATATAATAAACAATAGCAAAGCCTGCCCATCCGGCTGAATGGAGGGCCCAGAATAATCGTTCTTTGCTATCAAAAAGGCGTTGCCAGCGGCTCACAGTATTACCGTCATTACGTACATTATGCTTTGATTATACGTACTTAAATACGCCACTGGTACGACTTGGTCGTAACTCTCTGTTGCCTTGTCGCAAGATAAAGGCAGTGAAGTGCGTTTTAATAACTGATCCGCATGCGCTTAAGCCAGTGGGTCCACCACCAGGCGGGCCCGATCAGCAGAAACCGCAGATCTTCGAAAAATGACGGTTTTTTTCCCTCAATTTTATGGCCTATAAACTGCAATACCCACATAACAACAAACAATACCAGGCTGAATTTCCACACTGATATACCCAGATACACCAGCAGGTTTATGCCACCAAAACAGGCTATGGTAAGCAGTGTCATAGCGGCACCAATGGGCCCGGAGAGCATAAAGTAGTAATACAATACAGGGATCGCTATCACGTGAGCCCAGGTCACATTAAACTGCGCAAGCCACTCCGGCACGGGCAATGACCACAGCAGCCCCAGTGTGACAAAGTAGATACTGGGCACCGCAATGGCGTGGATTAACACATTGGTGTGGTTCTGGTGACTTTCACCATACAGACTCAGTAACCTTT
This sequence comes from uncultured Alteromonas sp., assembly GCA_964508695.1. Taxonomy (GTDB): domain Bacteria; phylum Pseudomonadota; class Gammaproteobacteria; order Enterobacterales; family Alteromonadaceae; genus Alteromonas. Next base: position 22,481 of record CAZDUT010000007.1, on the reverse strand, counting down.
CTATATCGCGCATGATCCTCTCCTTAGCAATACTGTTTGCAGCACTATCACTTCACCTGCACGCAGCGACGTCAGACTATCCGACTTGTCACTGGCACGCGTTAATTCAGCGTTGTTGTCTGCCATAAACGACACCGCTGCTGCCGAGACCACAGACACTGTGGTTGTCGACGTTAGCTGTAAATACCTGTAAAGCCCCGAGCTCACCAGATGATTGTTAATACAATGTAACTAAATTTTCACAGGCTGACAAAGGCTTCTGCGTGTTGCATTATGTTGACTTTTATTTGCCTCAGATTGGAGGGGTAGTGTTTAAACAAAGCGCGACACTCAGTTATCACCTGTCTGTTCACTCCTGGGAGCGTCATGTATTTCGGGTACGTATGACAATTCCTGCGCATGACAGCGCCAGCCTGTCTCTGTCACTTCCGGCGTGGATCCCGGGAAGTTATATGATCCGCGATTTTGCGCGGCAGATTATTCGACTGGAGGCTGCCTATGAAGACGGCACGGCCGTGCTCAGTGAGAAAACCGACAAACAGACCTGGAAGATATTCAGCGATGGGCAACCGCTGACGGTCAGTTATGATGTATTTGCCTTCGATCTTTCTGTGCGGTCTGCCTATATCAATGACGAATATGCATTTTGTAACGGTACCAGTGTATTTCTCGGGGTGACCGGAGCCGAAGATATCCCTTGCAATCTGAGTATTGAGCCACCCGAGGATCCCAGCAAACACGTCCATACCAGTATGCCCGTGCAGCCGCGCGCCGAAGCAGGCTATCAGGCCAGCAATTATGATGAGCTGATTGACCATCCGATTTTTATTGGTCGCTGTTCGCATATTTCGTTTACCGAAAATAATGTGACCTTTACACTCTTGTTTTCAGGCGATTCGCGGTTGGCACTTGAACGAATCGCAGAGGATCTCAGACCAATTTGTCAGCACCACATGACATTGTTCGGTGATCCGCAGCCTGTTTCTCAGTACCTGTTCATGACATTGTTAAGCGACAGCGGATTTGGCGGGCTCGAGCACCGTAATTCCACTGCCCTGCTGTTTCCCCGGGCTGACCTTCCTATGCCTGGTGACACTAGCGATAAATCAGACAGTTACATCAACTTTCTTAGTCTCTGCAGCCATGAGTTGTTTCATACCTGGAATGTGAAGCGAATTAAACCCGATGTCATGGTGACCCCGGACTTATCACGTGAGGTTTATACGCCGCAACTTTGGATTTATGAGGGCTTCACCAGTTTTTACGATGATCTGACGCTGGCGCGTAGCCGCGTTATTACGCCGCAAAAATATCTGGATATACTGGCGCAACACCTCACCCGGGTAATGCAAAATGCCGGACGTCACAAGCAAAGTGCCGCACAAAGCAGTTTTGATGCCTGGACGCGTTTTTATAAACAGGACGCGAATTCACCTAATCACATTGTAAGCTACTACACCAAAGGCGGTATTGTGGCATTGGGTCTGGATTTACTGCTTCGCCACGAATCCGCTAACCAGTACTCCCTCGACGATGTCATGCGGGTCCTGTGGAATGAATACGGTAAAGAAATTGTCGGCACGCCGGATGATGTGATTGAAACAATCTGCCAGTCCGAATTCGGTGTCAATGTTAACGATTACCTCAAGCGAGTTGCTTATGGTGTCGACGATGTGCCGCTGGCGAACTGGCTGGATCAAATCGGCGTGTCTCTGCACTACCGGGCCAAAACCGCTTTGGATGATAAAGGGGGCCTCAAACCACAGGCAACCGGTCATCTGCACCAGCTAGGAGCGGCCATTAAAAATGCGGAGATGGGCGTGACCGTACTGCAGGTTCGCGAGGGCCTGGCGGCCGAACGCGCCGGGTTGCAGATTAACGATACGATTCTTGCCATGAACGGACTCATCATTAACGACAGGCAACTTCAGCGCATGCTGGATGCAACCGATAAGAAAACGGTATCACTGACGGTGATACGAGACGGTCGGGTTATCACCCTCACATTACCCGTGTTGGCAGCACAAAAAGATGTGTGTTACTTCACTATTGATAATGCACAGGCATTTGAAGCCTGGTTGGGTATTACGCGCTAGATGTTACGCGGGCAGTGACTTCAGCATTGCCCGCTTCTGGCCTCTGGTTATTGCGCTGACAGGGCCTGCTCAGGCGAGCCGGACACAAGAAGCTGCGGATCGAGGCGTTTGTTTCCGAGGTTGATGCGCCAGTCCAGATGAGGGCCCGTTGCACGTCCTGTTGCACCAATGGTGCCGATTTGCTCACCTCGCTGAACAGTATCGCCCACGTTAACTGTCATTGAATTCAGATGCAGAAATGTTGAAAACACGCCCATGCCGTGATCAAGAATGATGGTATTACCGGAGTAATATAAATCATCAGCCATAGTGATAACGCCGGTTGCCGGGGCAACAACCGTGGTGCCCGTTGGTCCGCCGACATCCACGCCATAATGCGGCCGACTGGGCTTGCCGTTTAACACACGCTGGCTGCCATAAACGCCCGTAATCGGTCCCTGCGCCGGCCAGATGAAACGGGTGAAAACGGCATCCAGGTTGCGCTGTCCGGCTCGCGCCCGGGCAACTTTTGCAGCATCGGTTCGGATCCTGTCTAACACCGATTCTGGCGGGGTCACCATGGATTGCTCAAGCCCGTCAATACGTTGTATGTCGTACTCTCGTTTTGTTAGCTCAAGTTGACGTTGTTCACTGTCGCTGCCAGGCTCTTGTACCGTCAGCGTATGGGTCAGTTCAGCCTCACGCTCAAAGCCAATAACGAATTTGCCCTGTGCATTGACAGGCACCTTTTCGCCATTAAGCTGAACGCTGCTGCCGGGTTCAACCTGCCCTCTTACCAGGCTTCCCTGGGTCAGCTCACCATTTAATACCATGTCCTGCGCCGCCGTGGCGCCGAAAGTCGCGGTACAGACTGTTACCAGCCAGGCCGCTTTTATCAGACTCGTCAGTTTACGCACACATCACTCCATAACAATGGCACCTTTTCCGACGCCTTCATATGCCATGACACGGCATACGGTGTCTGGTACCCGCTGCTTTTCTTGTTGTAAAATATACTGTGCAAGGCATTCCACAGTCGTATCAGTCTCAATAATTTCACACCGTGACCTGGCGATAAGCATTTCGAAGTAGCCCTGTGTCGCCTCGTAGGCAAGACAGAGGTAATCATCAGGCAATTCGACGTCTCCGCGCATTTGTCGCTGTTCATAAGCGATACAGTCTTCTTGCGTGGCGATATAGATATCACAAAACCGCTCTGCCCAGTATTGCTGACTGTCACGACTGGCATTCTGATCATGAAAAATGTCGATGCGTGAACGGTGCCCATGCGCAATACGCTGGCAATTTCCGTCGTGCTTTTTCAATCCATGAGTGTAGTGGTAGTAAGGCGACTCAATGACTTCCGTGCGTAGGTCCAGCGAGATATTTTCCACGTTTTCCGGTAAATGAATCGCAATGACTTCACGCAGATAGTCTCTTACCGAGTCCATGCTGATAGCATCTGCATAGATAAATGCGTAGGCATCCGCGGGGCAATACAGCATGATCTTATCGCCATCATTACAGCCAAACTGTACTTCAACCTGCTCGCTGTGTTCATCATGACGCACCACGGCAGAGTTATGCTCAGCTGGCACCAGAAGCTTGTGATCGACGTATTCATCAATCAGTCTTTTGAGGTTTTTTTTCACCTTACCGAAATCCTGGACCATGCTCTCCTCATTGAGATCGCCATCCAGGACCACATCGACAATCCAGCTTTCACCCACCATGCCGCGTTTGGGACACAGGTAAGAGAAATCCATTACGGTAAGGTCGTTAACAAATAATTGCATAGTATCCTTTTACTCATGCCGAAACGATAAACGGCATGTGAATCTGTAACGGTATGGCAGCGCCATACCCAAACTGAACGTCCTGATAACAGCTACTGCCGTTACCTGCGAAACCTGGACTGTATCGATCACCTTCGGGCTTCGCTGAGGGACTATAGACTTAGTCGCATTTTCCCCTAGTATACGTGTTTTTTACACCGCCAGCAGGTTAATCCTCCTTCGCGGTCTTACGGCTGAGCTGATCTTTTAAGTTAGGGGGAATTCCGCGAATCGTCAGCGTGTCGGTAGCCGGGTCGTAAAACACCCTGTCGCCAAGCAGCTTTCGCTCAAAACTTAATGACACACCGCCACCCTGCCCGGAAAATTTGGCCAGTTGGCGCAACGCAGCCGGATCTGGCTGGATCTCCTGTTCCAGCGGCGACTCCATGGCTTGCGTAAACTGAGTAAAACTTCTGCCTGCGTCGCTGTCAGCCGGAAGACGTGATGACAACTCCTCCACCGATAAGCTTTCGCCGGCATCGATTTTTTCTTTGTAATAGGATTTCACTTCTTCACGGTGCTGATGCTGCTCCTGAGGATCGAGCTGTTCACTGGCCAGGTAGGCATCAACGCTGGACACCAGTTGTTTATTTTGTTGTTTGACATCAATCAGCTCTTCGCAACCGATAAATTGCATGAAGAAGTCAGACACCTTTCTGCCCATGCGGCCTTTAATAAAGCTTATATAGCGTTGCTGCTCGGGTTGCACCCGCCACTGGGTTAAATCGATGCGCACTGCCAATTGCATCCTGGCAAGGTCTAAATGCTCCTTGGCATTCAGCTCCAGGGCCTGGTTAACCTCAACATGCGAACGTGTATTAAGCAGGGTGATCATCAGATACTGGGTGGCTAAAAACTCATACTGGCAAAAAATTAAAAAACCGGTTTCTACTGTGCCGGTATCAATGAGTGTTTTAACTAACCGCGATGTGGCATCCAGAGAGAAACTGTGAAACCGTGAATCCAATTCATCCGCGCCGTTGTCTTTTTGCGTCAGAAAATCGGTCAATGCCGTAGCAAAGGCCTCATGCTCCGGGTTACTTTCATCTTCACTGTCGCTGGTGAAATGTCCCACGCCCTTTCCCGGCTTAACATTGAAGCTATGATTGATCTGGTGGGCTAATGACTCAATTTCTGGCGTTACCTCCAAACAATTATCACGGGGGACGGCGACCATTTTATCCTGTTCATCAACAGCGATGCGGTGGACTACAAAATGATGAATCAATGCACTCATAATTAACTGGGTATTCCTTAAATGATTGGAAAAAAGAGCTCGGCAGATGCGGGATTTTAGAATGAATGATTGTTATCACTCAAACAACGATTATAATCATTTTAAACTGAAAACCATTCTTTTCTGCAAAGAAACATTATAAAGAGGCGTCAAAATGCCCCAACAGAGCCGATACTCTAATGCAGAGTTCGAAGCGCTAATGAATGAAATCATTCTTGTCCTTGAAAAAAATGAAGCTAAACGGGATTTATCACTGATGGTGTTAGGAAATGTACTGACACACATCTTTAAACAACAGGTCGCCCCTGAAAACCGTGAAGCCATGCTTGAGCAATTTACCAACGTGCTTAAGAAAAGTGTTACCGGATAGTCGGATAAACAATGATTTTAGCTGAATCTCCCCGCCGTCAAAGGGTGACTAAACTGGTAAACTGGGGCCACTGGTTTGCGCTAGCCAATATCATAATCGCACTGGTCATTGCGTCGATATTTGTCTTCTCATCACCGGCGCCCGGGACTGCACTGGGCTCACTCTATCTGTTTACCAATTGGTTTGGTCACATCGGTTTTATGACATTCTTTGGGTTTGTCATATTTATTTTGCCGCTGTGCTATCTGGTCTCCAACCCCAGTACCGTAAAAGCGGTGGCCTCCGTTATCGCGGCGGTAAGCCTGGCACTGCTTGCGTTTGACGCCCTGCTGTTTAATCGTACCGGCTTTCATCTAAACAGTAACTCTGCCGATCTGTTACGCAGTGATGTGGCCACACAAATCAGTCAGCTTGGCTGGCAACAGTGGGGTTTTCTGCTGTTATTATTCGTGGTCTGGCTGGGTTTTCAGCTGGTCCTGGCTAACGCCATCTGGAAGCGGGTAGAACGGTTTAGCAAATACCGTATTGGCGTGCCTGTCACCAGTTTTTTCGTTATCTGTTTCGTTACCAGTCATGCGGTCCATGTTTGGGCGGATGCTCAGTTGTATCAGCCTATTATTAAACAGGACAATATGTTTCCGCTGTCTTATCCGGCGACAGCAAAAACCACCATGTCCCGCTATGGCCTGTTGGATATGGATGCGTATTTAAAGCGTAAGCAATTGCAGTTTGATCCGGAAATTCATCATATCCGCTATCCAGCCGAACCTGTGTATTGCTCCATTGATACCAACAAAAACATCAGTGTGTTGGTGCAAACCGATGAACAGCCGGTCGATGCTGATAGTGTTGCGGGACTAAATATCGTTGGTAATTATTACACCACGGCATCGAGCCTTGATGGGCTGATCACGTCGACGTTATATGGCGTGCCCGAAATATACCAGGAAAGCCTAAAAGACAAACGCCCGGTAATGCTGGCGCTACCTACGGGGCTCGGCCTGCCGGTTTCCGTACACATTGACCATGCTGTACCGACACAACTGCTTGAGACCTATCAGCAACCGTTATCTACACCTTCAAGCGGCCTCCAGATAGCATTTTTACCTGCAGATAAAATTGCTGCCTACCTCAATGGTGCTGACCTGGGTAAAGAGAGTGTCCTTGTAGCGACCGGATTCAGCCGTGAAAGTGGGGCGTCAAAGGGCATGCTTTATAGCAACCTCGCCCTTCGCGCCGGGCTGGCATCGACCGAGGATATCGCGCCGACTGTACTTAGTGCGTTAGGGTGCACGGCACCTTCGCACAATTACTCAACAGGTCAGAGCTTGTTACACCCGGCGCGGAACTGGCTGGTCAGTACATCTGGTGAGCGCATTATCGTATTTCATGACGGCAAACGTACCGATGTACTGAGTAATGGCAGTTATGAAATAACCGACATTGAGACCAGTAACAGAAGCAACGATGCGCTCAATGTGGATATGCTGAGCCGCGCGATAAAACACCTGTCGCGCTTCTCGGTCCCCCGCTAAGCAGCGTTCAGTCAACCTGTGTGCTGACACCAGTTTGTGCGCACACAGGTTACTTCGCGACCCGCCATAGCTGGATCGCAAAATCTGCTGTCACAGCATGCAGCCCGTCAGTCAGTGTTGCACGCTTCTGGGGCGCCACTTTCCACATATAAGGGGTCATCGTCAGCAGTGCTGCCTTTTGCTCATCGGTCGTGAACGTCAAATTGTAGCGCAAAGGCTGGCTGGCAATAAGCGTAAAACCACTACGCTGCTCACCGGGCACTGGATGTTCGCGGGGCGTCTCATACACTCTGGCCTTGAGTTCTCTGAGATGCTGCGGTCCCGGTTCAACGGTCATTAACAATCCATCGCCGCGTAGCACCCTGGCCTGCTCCGGTTCACTGCCGGGCGCAAAAACCTGTAGCATAATATCCACGGCATCATCAGCGATTGGCAGGTTTACATTGCTAGCTACCACAAACTGATACTGCCGGTAAGCTTTTGCTGCAATATCGACCGCTTGTTTTGCAATGTCGCCGCCGGCGGCCTCAACTTTTATCCCTGCACGCTCGAGGTTACCACACACAGTATTGAGGTACGTGCCCTCGCCGCACCCAGCGTCGAATACTGTCACATCACGACGTTGCGGTGTCAGGTGCTCGACGAGCATGGATGACATCGCGTCCATCAGCGGTGAATAGCTACCAAAAGAATGAAATGTCTGCCTCGCCCTGAGCATGGATTTGTCGTCTCCGGGCTGGCGTGACTTCTTGAATTGCACCGGTAACAGGTTGAGGTAACCTGACTTTGCACGATCAAACGTGTGCTGGTTTTCACAACTGGCAGAGGATGTGGTCAGACGTAAATCGGACTGACAAAGTGGGCACTGCCACATAGTAACTCCGGCTATTGAATAATGTGTGCGAATGCTACCAGAGGCGAACAGGAAAACGAAGCCGGGGGTTATCCCATCCGGCTTCGCTGCAGATCACAAACCTGACTTGTCGTAGAAACGAAAAATACTGGAAAAGTCCTTATCCGCATTGCCATTATTCTGATGAAACTTATACAGGTTCTGGGCCGTTGCCGCCATCGGAGTGGCCGACTCACTTAGTGCAGCCGCAGCCATTGCCAGATTAAGATCCTTGTTCATCAGCTTGGTCATGAATCCGCCCTGATAATCATTAGATGAGGGGACCCCCTCCATGACATCCGGACACGGATTGTATTTCTGCAACGTCCAGTTGCATCCCGAACTTTCCAGCATGATGTCGGAAATCACTTTAGGATCCAGGCCGTTATCTATGGCAAGTTGCAATGCTTCTGAAGTGCCCGCCATCAGAATGGCCAGCAGCATGTTGTTACATATCTTGGCAACCTGCCCGGCGCCGGCTTCACCGGCATGAAATATATTTTTTCCCATGTCTGCAAGAACGGGCTTCGCTTTTGCGTACGAATCGTCACTACCGCCAACGATAAATGTCAGGGTACCGGCTTTCGCCCCTGCAACACCACCTGACACGGGCGCATCGACAAACAGACGCCCGGCATCCATTGCCGCCTTACCGACGAGTCTGGCAGTATCAGCATCAATGGTGCTCGAATCAATGAACAGCGTATTCTCTGAAGAAGCTGCAATAATCCCTTCGTCGCCCAGATACAGCGACTTCACATGCGCCGCTGCAGGCAACATGGTGACCACCACATCTGCATTCTGCACAGCGCTCGCGGCACTTGTCGCGCCCCGGGCACCTTCACTGACAAGTGCCTGTACCGAGGCCTCAACCAAGTCAAATACGGTGACGTTGTGTCCCGCCTTTACCAAATTACTGGCCATAGGGGCACCCATGTTCCCTAGGCCAATAAACGCAACATTACTCATTTAAGTTTCTCCAGCTCAGATAACGGATGATCTTTAAATGGTGATGTGAAAAACTTCACAATGACTTCAGGTGGCACGCTGTCGACGTCAGGATATTTCCAGTCGGGCTTGTTATCTTTGTCGATAAGCAATGCTCTGATGCCTTCCTGCAATTCACCAAATTCGGCGCACCGACAGGACATGATTAGCTCCATCTCGAAGCAGCCGAGCAGCGACATTCCCTTACCACGTACACATTGCTGATACACCAGGTGAGCCGTGATTGGCGACCCCGCTTTCAGCGTAGACTTGGCTTTCGCCAGCCATTTGTTGCCAAAGTCATCAAGTTCAACAATCTGTTTGATGATATGACCAAGGGACTTGCCTTCGCAGACCCGGTCAATAAGCGCCCGATGCGCTTCAACATTGCTTTTGGGGACATCATCGGGTTTCGGCAGCGAGCTCAGCACGTAGTCAACCTGCTCCTTTTTGCTGGAGCGGTTATGCCATGTATGACCAATTAACGAGGCAATCAGTTGCTTACGTGCGCCCTCATCAACAATATGATCAGCCAAACCAAGGTAACAGGCATCACTGGCATTCATACTCGCACCGGTGAGGCCAAGGAACATGCCGGTATGCCCCGGTAGGCGCGGCAAAAAATAACTGCCACCTACGTCCGGATACAGACCGATAGATATTTCTGGCATCGCCAACCGGGACGTTTGTGTGACAAGCCGGTGACTGGCGCCAGTCAGCAACCCCATTCCACCGCCCATCACAATACCTGTGCCCCACACAATGATCGGCTTGGTGTAGGTGTGGATGGTATAATCCAGCGTGTATTCCTGAGTGAAAAACTCTTCAACAAACGCCGGCACCTCGCCTTCATTTTCCTGCATGGCTTTATACATTGAAACAATATCGCCGCCAGCACAGAAGGCTTTGTCACCTTCTGCCATCAGCACCACACACATAATATCGTCACGACTCTGCCAGTGACGCAGTGCAGCCAACAGATCTCTGGCCATATCCAGATCCAGGGCATTGAGCGCCTTGGGCTTATTCAGGCACGCCACCGCAATAACACTGTTTTCATCACTGCGGTGTTCAGCAAGCGATATTTTGTCCGTCTTTACAGTATCCTGCACATCAATACTCATTGGGTCTCCCGGCTGTTCAGAGCACGTCACGCTCGTCGTTAATTAGTCTGCGGCCAATAATGACCCGCATGATCTCGTTAGTTCCTTCCAGGATCTGATGGACCCGCACATCACGTACATGACGCTCGAGCGGATACTCACGAATATAGCCATAGCCACCATGTAGTTGCAGCGCGTCGTTACAGACGTTGAAACCAACGTCTGTGGCAAAACGTTTGGCCATGGCGCAATATGTTGTGGCGTCTGCGTGTTTATTGTCCAGCTTACTGGCCGCCAGGCGAACCATCTGACGCGCCGCGACCAGCTCGGTCGCCATGTCGGCAAGTTTAAACTGTAACGCCTGAAACGCCGCAAGTGGTTTGCCAAACTGATGGCGTTCCTGCATGTATTCGCGGGCAACGTTTAACGCGTGCTGCGCCGTTCCGATGGAACAGGTCGCAATATTAATACGTCCACCATCCAGACCCTGCATTGCCATTTTAAAGCCCTGGCCTTCCTCGCCTAAACGCCAGCCAGATTCAATGGCAACATCATCAAATGTGATCATACGGGTTGGCTGTGCATTCCAGCCCATTTTTTCTTCTGGTTTACCGTAGCTGATCCCGGGAGCATCTGCCGGGACAGCAAAGGCGGTTACGCCTGATGGCCCTTCACCGCCGGTCCGCGCCATTACAACCAATACATCGGTGCTGCCCGCACCACTGATAAAGACTTTCGAGCCGTTCATCACATAGCCATCATCCGTCGCGGTTGCGGTTGTTTTCAGTGACGCCGCATCGGAGCCCGAGCCAGGTTCCGTTAAGCAATAGGACGCAAGCTTTTCACCGGTAACCAGTTGTGGGCACCAGCGTTGTTTTGTTTCAGCCTGTCCCCATTTAGCAATCATCCAGGTGGCCATATTATGTATGGTCAGCATTGCCGTGGTAGTCGTACAGCCCTGCGCCAGCTCTTCAAAAATAATCGAAGCATCCAGACGCGGCAGGCCCAGGCCGCCGTCTTCTTCAGGCGTATACAACCCGCAAAAACCCAGTTCACCAGCCTGTCGCAGTGCCTCTACCGGAAAGTGGTGGTTTTTATCCCACTCAGCGGCGAACGGCGCTAATGCCTGTTCGGCAAACTGACGAGCGGTATCGGCAAACGCTTTTTGATCGTCGTTTAACTCAAAATTCATGAATATCTCCTTTTATGAATCAAGAGAAATCGTCAGATTAGGACTACCGGCAACATCGTCTTCCAGCCAGCGCGAGGTGATCGTTTTGGTTTCGCTATAGAAACGGATAGCTTGTTTGCCGTAGGCATGTAAGTCGCCAAAGAACGAATTTTTCCAGCCGGTGAAAGAGAAAAACGGCAGTGGTACCGGAATTGGGATATTAATGCCTACCTGACCAACGTCCACATTGTGCTGATACTTACGCGCGGCAGCACCGTTGTTGGTAAAGATTGATGTCCCGTTACCATAAGGGTTGGCATTAACAATGCGAAGCGCATCATCCAGTGAATCTGCGGCCATGCAGCTCAATACCGGTCCAAAGATTTCTTCTTTGTAAATACGCATGTCGGTGGTGACATCGGAGAATACCGTGGGACCTACCCAGTTACCCTTTTCATAACCTGACAACGTGAAGTCTGAGCCATCCAGTAAGCAGGTTGCGCCTTCATCTTTCCCTGCCTGAATCAGGCCCAGTACTCGCTCTTTTGCCTGAGGGCTGATGAGCGGACCGTATCCGGCATTTTTGTCATCCCACAAACCAGGCGTGACCTGGCCAATGCGCTCTGCCAACTCCGGAATCCAGTCTTTTGATTCGCCGACAAATACAGCAACCGATATTGCCATACAGCGCTGGCCGGCAGCACCTACCGATGAGCCTACCAGATTATTCAACACATGCTCTTTATTAGCATCAGGCATGATCACCGTATGATTTTTGGCACCGGCAAAGCATTGTGCCCGCTTCATGTTGGCGGTCGCAGTACGATAAATATACTGACCTACCGGCACTGAACCTACGAAAGACACGGCTTTAATCCGAGGATCTGTTAACAACGGATCAACCTGCTCTTTGCCACCGTGCACGACATTCAGCACACCTTCGGGGGCGCCGGCCTCCATAAACAATTCTGCGAGTTTTATTGGCGTCTGCGGATCCTGCTCCGACGGTTTGAGGACAAACGTATTTCCGCAGGCAATTGCCATAGGGAACATCCACAGTGGGATCATTGCCGGGAAGTTAAACGGCGTGATACCTGCGCAGACTCCCAGTGGCTGTACATAGCTGTAGGTATCTATGTTACGGGCAACATTTTCTGCCGTTTCACCCATCATCATCGATGGAATGTTCATGGCTTGCTCTACTACCTCTATGCCGCGCCATACATCACCCATCGCATCGTCGAATGTTTTGCCGGTTTCAGAAGCCAGTAGCGTAGCGATGGATTTCTGATGTTCCTTGAGCAGTGCCTGATAGCGCATCATCAGCCTTGCCCGTTCGGTAACGGGCACATGACGCCAGGTCTCAAAAGCGGTCTGGGCGCTTGCGATCGCCTGTTCCATTTCGGCGTCTGTGGTACACGGGGCCTGCGCGATAACACTGTTATCAGCCGGGTTTGTTACATCGATAAAGGAAGAAGCATCGGATTGGACGAATTGTCCGTTGATTAAAAGGGGTACCTTGTTCATGGCGGCCTCTGTCTGATTTCACTGAATGGGAGCACCTTAGCGGATAACTCTCCTTGACGTAAACGTAAAGTTAAAACAAAGCGTTTACGCATGTAAATTTAATGTGACAGAAATTAATATAGTCGTTGTTAACGATATATACCCGACCCGACGAAGCGTGGATCTGATGCGTCAGGTTTCAGCACGGCAATGCCACTGGCACAGCTATGGTATTTCAGAAGTATGTATTAAATGCTAACACTCTGCTCACTGTACTTTACCGTTGGTGTTGATAAGCTAGTTGTGAGGCACCGTGGGATATCAGAATTCAGCCGTCTGTAATAGGGTGACAAGTGCAATATCGAATAGCAATTGTAGAAGACAATGCAAACGCGAGAACCACTCTGCGAAGCAATCTGCTGCCCCTGGGCATTTTCGAGGTCAGTAGCTTTGCCGGCGGTACCGAATTACGAAGTGCTTTGAGAAAGCAGCATTTTGAGCTAATTCTGATGGATTATCACCTTGGTGAAGGTCGCACCGGCGTAGACTGGATTGTTGAACTGCGCCAGTCAGGCCTGCTTAAACCAAGTACCGGACTGATATTTATCACATCGGATCGCCAGCCACAGATTATCGGTCGCATTATCGACCTTCATCCCGACATCCTCATTATAAAGCCCTATACCATCGCGTCGCTGAATCGTCATTTAGAGCACTATATGACTTACCGGGGATTTATCTCAAATGTCCTTCGTGCACTGGATAAAAACGATCAGCCTGCTGCACTGAGATTGCTGAATCGCGTAGCCGGCGACAATGTTCCCAGCCGACTGAGATCGGATGTACTAAAACTGCATGCGCGTTTACTGCTGGACATGGGCGATGTGCGTAGTGCCGCCAAGATGTACGATTCGGTATTAATGCGCTCTGAAAAAGTACTCTGGGCCCAATGGGGCAAAATTAAGTGTCAGCATGCGGCAGGTCTGTGGCCACAGTGTCAGGAGGCTTTGAATACGCTTGTCGGAAACACGCTGGCCCGTGAGCGGGCGTTTGAGTGGTTGGCCTCAATGTCCTATGAACAGCAGGCCTACAATCAGGCCACGGACTACCTTGATAACATCAAATTCAGTGAGTTAAGTGTGCCCGCTACGCGCATGAAAATGCAGGCTTACCAACAGCAAGACCGTACCATGGATGCCATCGATCTGTTACAGCGAAAGCGTGCGTTACACCGCAGTGCCAAGGACAGATTCAATGAATTCACCTTCGAATTAGCGGAGTTTTATTTACATATAGCCGAACAAAGTCCGCAAACCAACCGTCAGGAAAGCTTATCACAAGCCCGTAAACTGATTGGTATTGCAGGCCGCAACCAATCTGATCCGCAGGTAATGCAAAAACGTGACTATTTACTCGCCTTCTCAGCAGTTCTTGAAAATGACATGACTAAAGTGCAGCACATTATCGCAGAAAGCATCAACGAACATGCATTCGAACGTGCCGACACTCCCACCCTGCTGATCGCGGCGAAGGTACATTTCGCCACTGGCGACCAACAGAAAGCCCGTGAACTGATGCAGCAGGCGCAACAGCATAATGCACGAACCACCAATATCTCAGAACAGGTCCTGAACCATCGCTCAATTGCAACTAGCGGCAAGCAACTGGGATTGGCAAAGGAACAGGCGTTGTCACTCAATGAACAGGGAACAGCCTTGTTTGTGGATAAAGACTACCTGCGCGCCATGCAACATTTCTATGATGCCTTCGAGATATCTGACAATATTCCTGCATTTGGCCTTAACCTGCTGCACTGTATGATAGAGTCTGGCTCTGCTGTTTACCGCCAGTACAGTGTTAAACGTTTGCTGGAAAAGTTATCGGCCATGTCTATGACCAACAACAACCGACACCGCTTAAATCAGCTTACGTCCACGGCACAAAATAATGCCCGGACGCTGTATATGGATGAGCCGGAAACGCAATCGTACAGGGTCAGTCAAGACGCGTCAGTAAGCTAGACGTATCCCAGCGGCCACCGCCCTGTTTTTGGACATCGGCATAATACTGATCAACCAGCGCAGTTAACGCCAGTGTCGAACCATTATTGCGTGCCTCATCAAGCGCGATAGCCAAATCCTTACGCATCCAGTCTACCGCGAAACCAAAATCGTACTCCCCTTTCAGCATTGTGTGAGCACGATTTTCCATTTGCCAGGATTGTGCCGCGCCCTTGCTGATAACCTCGATCACCTCACTACAGTCGAGTCCGGCCCGCTGACCAAAATGCAAGGCCTCTGACAGCCCCTGTACAATACCGGCAATACAGATTTGATTCATCATTTTCGCCAGCTGGCCGTTACCGGCCTCCCCCAACCGCTGACTGTGTCTGGCAAAACAGTCAATCACAGGTTTTACACGTTCGAACGCCGCTTCATCGCCGCCGGCCATAACGGTCAGTGCCCCATTCTCTGCGCCTGCCTGACCGCCGGAAACCGGCGCATCAATAAATGCTACCTGGTGCTCGTGCGCCAACACACACAGTTCTCTTGCCATCGCCGCCGACGCAGTAGTATGGTCGATAAGCACACTGCCTGTTTTCATCGCCAGGAGCGCTTGCTGTGCCACTTCCCTAACATCATTATCATCGCCGACGCACATCATCACGACATCGGCATCTTTGACTGCCTGCACAACGTCCTCGGCGTATTCGCCATTAAAGCGCGCGCACCACTTTTTGGCCTTTTCGGTCGTTCGGTTGTAAACGGTAACAGAATAGCCCGCTTCTGCCAGATGCCCAGCCATTGGAAACCCCATTACTCCCAAACCAAGGAAAGCCACTTTATTTATTGTCATTGTTGATCTCAGTATACTTTTTGTGTTCGTTAATCAAAAATAGGTTGTGTTCAGCGGGCGGTTTGCTACGTTCAGAGATGCCCATTACTAATTCACTATAATTATGACAATATTTGATCACACCGCAACGCGCAACAACGGTAACCAGGAGTCCCTGGAGGCGTACCAGGGGCAAGTATTACTGATTGTAAACACCGCCAGCAAATGCGGTTTTACACCACAATACAAGCAATTACAGGCCCTTTATGAGCGCTTTTACGAAAAAGGCTTTACCATCCTGGCGTTTCCCTGTGACCAGTTTGGTCACCAGGAGCCTGGTAATGATGACGAAATACAGCAATTCTGTGAGATGAACTTTGGCGTCACGTTTCCATTATTTAGTAAAATTGACGTCAATGGCGAAAACGCGCACCCGCTTTTCGTTACCTTAAAACAGGAAGCGCCCGGCTTCCTGGGTACCCGACGCATAAAATGGAACTTCACAAAATTCCTGGTTGATCGTAACGGCCAGGTTGTTGAGCGTTTCGGACCAGCGACGAAACCGGCAAGTATTGAAGACAAGGTTGCAGCGCTAATCGCAAAACCCGCCTAAGGAGACGACATGAACGTAGGGGTATTCAGTTGCAAAGCGTATGATAAAGCTGCCTTATGTGCTGCAGCCAAAGACAAGCCCCTTACGCTTACTTACGTCGAGGACGCACTCACCCCACTGACGGCCTCATCATGCAGTGAATTTGACGCTGTGTGTGTGTTCGTTAACGATTACGTCAATCAGGAAACCCTGACGGCGCTCTCGGCATCAAAGGTCAACCACATTGCACTGCGCTGTGCGGGGTATAATAACATCGATATTGATGCCGCCAGGGCGCTGAATATCCGCGTCTCACGGGTACCCGCCTACAGCCCAGAAGCGGTCGCTGAACATGCACTGGCCCTGATCCTGACATTAAACCGTAAAACACATAAAGCGTATAACCGGGTCAAAGAGGGAAATTTCGATATTCAGGGTTTGCAAGGGTTCACGCTGTCGGGAAAAACAGCCGGCATCGTCGGCGCCGGGAGAATTGGCCGGGCGACTGCCCGTATTCTGCATGGCTTTGGCTGTAACGTGCTGTGTTACGACCCAGTTCCCAGCAAAGACCTCCAGCTACCCGGCATTGCGTTTACCGATCTTTCCACACTTTTAGGTGAGTCACATATCATTAGTCTGCACTGCCCGCTTAATGAAGACAGTCACCATATGATTAACGATAACAGTATTGGGCTTATGCGTGACAATGTAATGCTCATCAATACATCCCGAGGGGGGTTAATAAATACCGCCGCCATTATTAAGGGGCTGAAAAGTAAAAAAATCGGGTACCTTGGACTGGATGTCTACGAGATGGAGTCGGAGTTATTTTTTCACGACCATTCACAAGAGGTGATTCAGGATGATGATTTTGAGCGCCTGGCGAGTTTTCACAATGTACTTATTACCGGCCATCAGGGCTTTTTCACCCATGAAGCAATGAGTGAGATTGCCACAACCACAGTCGACAATCTACTCAACCCAGGCAAAAACCCAGAAAACTTCCTTGTTTAGCAGCGCCGCCCACAGCGGACGGCATCCGGTAGTTATTTGAAGAAGTTATCGACTTCACGCTCAGCTTCTTCACGATCTTTGCCGTAGGCTTGCTGAATTTTGCCTACCAGCTCTTCACGCCGACCATCAATTTTATCCAGATCGTCGTCGGTGAGTTTACCCCACTGCTGCTGTACTTTGCCTTTCATTTCCTTCCAGTTACCTTTAATTTGATCACTGTTCATAAGTCCTCCTGATTAGCAGTTTATTGGAACCGTTTACGGAACGATTTCAATTACTGTGCTGCAATCAGCATTCCATAGTCGCACCTATAAGATTCTCTATGCTATTTAGTGACTTAGGCTACCAGCAGCACCAGCACAGTTTTCCGAAAATGTAATAATTGCAATAGATGAAGAAAATATTAGGTTGTTACAGTCACTTGCTACTTGCGTCCTCTCAGACTTTTTCCAGCATTAGATGAAAGTATTTACCCAGCCACAGGTAGGGATGACGCTGATTGTATTCACGCTCAAGCGCCAGTAACTGATCAAAGTGACTCTCCTGCATATCACGGTCTTTTAAGTAATCATGAAAACAGCGGATGCCGGTCTTAGCCCGTATTGCCAGCCCCGCGTCTTCGCATGATGCAATGACAGGCTCAACCGATAACGGATGATGGGGATTTAGCCGGACTTTCTTTTTCACCTTCATGCCTTGCGCTATATAATCGAAGTTTCCATACAGGGCGTTACCGAAAAGCAGGGCGTCGCGGTTAAAAAAACTCAGGCTAAGCAAAGCGCCTGAGGCCATTTCACCTGCCAGATAAGCAATGGCGTCTAACGGTTTATCCAGCCACTCAAGTACCGCGTGGCAAACGATCATGTCGTAATGATTAATGTCGGTGATGTCCTGCAATCTTGCCTGAGAAATGTGAATACCCGGCTGGTCACGCAATACCGTTTTCGCATGCTCAAGTACATCTTCCGACGCATCTGTAAACGTAACTTTTTGGCCCTGCTCAGCAAGAAAGCGCGCAAAGACGCCAGTGCCGCCCCCGAGCTCGAGAATTTTTCCCGGCGGTGAGGGTAACCAGGGGGCGACGGCCTCACACAGCAAGGTATGACGTAACCGCCCTTTGCTCGTACCATAGATGTTACTGGCAAACTTGTCTGCCAGACCATCAAATATCTGATCGCTACTCATGCTTATGCAGGATTGGGGATATCGATAAAGCTTACGTCAACATCAAATTGCTGCGCCAGATATTCACCAAGGGCTTTAATTCCGTAACGCTCTGTGGCGTGATGACCTGCGGCAAAGAAATCAATTCCCATTTCACGGGCCGTATGGATCGTCTGCTCCGAGACTTCGCCGGTAATAAACGCATCCACACCTGCCATCGCGGCCTGCTCAATAAAGCCTTGCCCGCCCCCCGTACACCACGCCAACGACTCAATCGTCCGGTTAATTACCGCTTCGGACAGCGGCGACCGGTCTAGCATTTGGGTAAGCCGGGCATTGAGCGCCTGATGGCTAAGACCTTGCGATAGCCTGCCCTGCATGACCAGCCCTTCAGGCGTTACGCCGCTTAAACTGGTGACATCTTCGATATCAAGCAAATGCGCCAACTGACGATTGTTACCCAGTTCAGGATGAACATCGAGCGGCAGGTGGTAAGCGATTAAATTAATGTTATTTTCAAGCAGCGCTTTTATGCGGCGTTGCTTCATGCCGGCAATGGCTGCAGGCTCCCCCTTCCAGAAATAGCCATGATGGACCAGAATTGCATCGGCACCGTGCTTTATCGCCTCTTCGATTAACGCCTGTGTCGCGGTGACTCCGGTCACAATCTTAGAAATTTCCGCCGTACCTTCGACCTGCAGGCCATTGGGGCAATAATCTTTAATTTCCTCACTGCGTAATAATGATGACAAATGAGAAGTGAGTGTGTCGGTACTTATAGCCACGGTTCCTCCGGGAAAATTAGACATTCTGCGTGGAAAACGTTATAAAAAAACGGAACTGACATTTTTTTAACAATCTACAGAGTTCAAATACAAATGAGTAAAGACAATAAAGAACAAATTATTGAGGAATTTACCCAAGCATACCAGAAAGCGCACGGTAAGAAGCCGGAAATTGAAGCGAAGAGTGGCTGGTACAGCGTAGATGGCGGAAAAAATATGCGTATCGCCCAGCTCGAGGAAATGACCAAAGAGCTGCAGGGGGAGAGTGCTGATACGGAAGAGAAAAAAACCGCCAGCAAAGCCAAATCTGACAGCAAGCCGAAGGCGAAAAGTAAGCCTAAAGCGACGAGTAAAACCAAAGCTTCACCGGCCAAAAAGTCAGCCAAAAAGAAAAGCGGCGGCTTCTCAGTGAAAGACTTTTATGCGGATAAGCTCCAGGAAGAAAATCCGGGCTCTACCTTGCCGCGCTAGCTATATCAGGCAGCGACCTGAATTTCAGGTCGCCGCTATCATGCATCTGCTCCCGCGATTCCCTGGGAGATAAACGGCACCAGGTGTGTCATCACATCCTCAATAGATACCGCCTGATCAAAATCAGCGGCTGCAATTTCCATTAACGCATTT
>CAZDUT010000007.1:0-2746 GCA_964508695.1 uncultured Alteromonas sp. | reverse complement strand
GATGCCATTGAAAATACAAAACTCCCCATTGCAAAATGGATCCGCCAGAACACTTCCTCTTCGCTCAGTGACGGCAGGCGAATATGGATCGCGCCGACCAATTTGCGTACAGTATCGCCATAATCCTGCATGATAAATCTGCGCAAATGCCCCTGAGTTTCGTTGTAGCCCCTGCCGAGCAGCTGCACAAATCTCGCAGTGCCATGTGGATTAATGGAACTTAACGCCAACATGGGTGGTACCAGGGCAATGAACAGCTCACGCAAACCTTGCTCCCCGACTGAAGGTGTTAACCGTTCAAGGGTTGTATCAATCTCGGGCATTAACTGATCAAAGTAACGTTTGAGTACCGCCTGAATGAGGTTTTTCTTACTGCCGAAATGGTAATTCACCGACGCCAGGTTAACCGACGCCTCAGCGGTAATACTGCGCATTGACGTTTGGTTAAACCCTTGCTCGGAAAACAGTTGTTCAGCGGCATCCAGAATTGCCTGTTTAGTATGCCTGGCCATTGTTTTAGCTGATCCAGTGGCGTGCCTTGCTCCACAATTGCATCACGGTGCGCTCGGCAGCGTGAACAACAGAGAAGCCCAGTTTCTCTGCCATGTTTTTGCGATGTGCGTACTTCACACTAAATATCTCGCGTGCAGGGTAATGGGAGAGGATATAGTCGTCCGAGGTCATAATGTCATCTACCAGCCCCAGTTCTTTGGCTTTGACGCCAGGCCAGAATTCGCCGGTAGCGACTTTACTGATGTCCATGCCTTCACGATGCTCATGCACAAAATCTTTAAACAAAACGTGGATTTCTTCAATCTCTTCGCGAAATTTTCTACGCCCCTCGTCATTGTTTTCGCCAAACATGGTCAGGGTACGCTTATAATCGCCGGCAGTGTGCTGTTCAAACTCAATATCGTTCTTTTTAAGCAGTTTATTAAAGTTCGGCAATTGCGCCAGCACACCAATCGAACCAATATACGCAAAGCGTGAAGCCAGTAATTTGTCGGCAACACAGGCCATCATATAACCGCCGCTGGCCGCGACTTTGTCAACCGCAACCGTCAGCGTCAGGCCATTATCACGAATACGCTGTAACTGAGACGCTGCCAGTCCATAACCGTGCACGACACCACCGCCACTTTCCAGACGGACAAGGACTTCATCACCTTTATCAGCCACACACAAAATTGCCGTTATCTCCTCACGCAACATGTCAACTTCATGAGCATCCATGGAGCCTTTGAAATCAATCACAAATAAACGTGGGGCTGTTTCGTCAGACTGTTTTTTCCTGGCTTTTTCTTCTTTCTTTTGTTCTTTAGCCAGCTTTTTCAGTGCTGCTTTATCCAGCAATACCTGGCGTGCATAGTTAGTTACGTCCTTCAACTGTTCGGTCATGGACTGAATTTCAAGGTGCCCTTTCCCCTGCTTTTGCTTATGGGCAGCCCCCGCTATAGCGGCGATCACGACAACCAGCGCCACTACCAGTGTGACCGCTTTGGCTAAAAATAGTCCGTACTCGTACAAAAACTCCAACGATAATTCTCCCTCAGACAAAAAAAGGACCTGTTTAAACAGGCCCTTTTATACCATTTTTGTTTGCTCGCAACGATACTTTACTGCGAAGTTAGCTGAATTTGACCAATTGTGTTCGCTTCAATCTCTTCATCGGTAAAGAGAATGTCACGGAAAACCGGTCCGTCAGAATAAAGTCGCGTCTGGTCAAGAAAGTGCTCGCTGCCGTATACACGTGATTGTGAATACGTCGTGATCCCACGCCCTTGCGGGCCCTCGTCAGTGAAGCTAATCACCATCATCCAGCTGCTGCCATAATTGATGTGATAACCCTCGGCTTCAGCACTCATAATAGTGTTGCTGTTCAGCGGTGGATAAGTGTGGCGTGGCAACATAGTGCCATTGTTGCCCGGCACGATATTAAACACGTTGAAGCCACCCTCAATATTGTGGGAGCCGGCCCATGGCAGCTTATTGCCCGACGGGCTGCCATCTGGCAGGCTTCGCTCGACAAACTGCACCGTTCCAAACTGGGCATCTGGGGCGATACCCGCCGCGTCAAGAACCTGCACAGCGCGCGCAAATTGCTCAATGGTCGTTTCATTTTCCAATAAGCCTCGCGGAGTATTCACCGGGTCAGCTTCATCAAATGGCACCGCCCACTGGGGATCGCGGTTAAACTGGAAGGCAAACTCACGGAACACGTGCCCACCGATGCTCTCAACGTTCATACGGCTATCCCAGTTACCCAATGCGCTGCATGCCGCTGATATATCTACCAACTCACCGTCAACATCTACCGGCGTGTCCCCTTGCGCTTCACAAGCAGATAGCAGGGACGGCAATATTTCTTCTGCCAGATAACTCCGGTTACTCAATACCAGCATTTCCACCTCTTCAGGCGTAAAGGTATTATCACCGCCAGTCTCCTTAATGAGCTTCTGGCCCATACGTGAACGCAGCGACTGCTGATTATCAACCTTGCCGTAAAGCGGTGAAACACCGGTGATTGGCGTGCCTACATTTGTCAGCCAGTAACTGTCATTAGAGTTCTGAACATAATCAGTCCCTTCGTACTTGGGTGCACTCTCATAAGGCACAGGCCGCTCGAAGTCAAATATCGACAGGTGGCCAGGCAAAATAGTGAATCCAGCTTGCTGTTTGGCACCAATGAGTAAGGGATTGGTGGTCAGCTCTTCAATGGCTCTGGGCGTAAGATTTGGCACCGTCG
>CAZDUT010000006.1:0-35902 GCA_964508695.1 uncultured Alteromonas sp. | reverse complement strand
TCATCTCTTCTTTGGTGTAGTCGTTATCCATGAACATATCGATCTGCGGAATAGCGTTAAATGCAATCTGACGACTGAACGCTTCGATGGTCATTTCTTTACCATTAAGCAGTTCGGCAGTTTGCTTCGCCAACTCTTCCATCGCCTCCTTACCTGCGCCCGACACTGACTGATAGGTACTGACATTAATGCGATCGATACCCACCGCATCGTGGATAGGTTTTAATGCCACCAGCATTTGAATGGTTGAACAGTTAGGATTTGCAATGATGTTACGGTTTCTGAAGTCGGCAAGCGCGTGGCTGTTTACTTCCGGCACTACCAGAGGGATGTCCGGCTCATAGCGAAAGTGCGAGGTGTTGTCGATAACAATGCAGCCGGCTTCCGCTGCTTTGGGTGCGATTTCTGCGGACACAGAGCCACCTGCCGAAAAGAAGCCAAACTGCACCTGGCTCCAGTCGAAGGTATCCGCGTCGAGCACTTCAATGTCTTCACCTTTAAATGTCACTGTCGTACCGGCTGACCGTTTACTTGCCAGCGGATAAAGGTTATTCACCGGGAAACCGCGTGCTTCCAGAATTTCAATCATGGTCTGTCCCACCAGGCCGGTAGCACCTAAAACGGCAACATCGAAGGCTTGTGACATAGTTGGTGTGTCTCCTGTATTAGCGCGAAAGCGGTTGGCTTTGCGTTGAAGTTTCTTGACTTGAATGGCTGGTGTTACAGTAAAAGCCCAGCCCGTTTAGCTGACGCTGAATGCCTGCAGACAGCGGCTGCGGCAACAGTAATGTATACGCCGAGCATTCGCGCCGCACCCGATAATGCTTGCGAAGTGACGCAAACTGGTTAGATTTTGCCATGCATTGACGAAAATGCCTATTGTCATCTTCAATATCATAGGCGGTAAACCATACCTGACAGAGATCACTGAAGGTCAGCGCTTCGGCGTGTGGCTCAGAGAGCGACAACTCGGCAGGCAAAGTCGCCTCGAGAAAGTCCGACAGCGACAGGGTGGGTGTCAGCCCCATCGCCCGACATACCTGCTCATACACCATTTGTGTGCCGCGTACTTTGCCTTCCACCGTGTGACCGGCGATATGCGGCGTGGCCAACCAGGCCATCGATAGCGTACGCGTATCAATATTCGGTTCGTTTTCGTACACATCGAGCACCACAGTCGGTGCATCCTGCGCCTCACAGCGCTGTTGTAATGCCGCTTCGTCGATAACCTCACCGCGACAGGCATTGATCAGTACTTGCTTGCTATTAAGCTTTTTAAGCTCAGCCTGCCCAATCATTTTTTCTGTCGCGTACACACCGGAACGGGTAAAAGGCACATGCAGAGAGACAACATCACAGCTAAGGATTTCATCTAAAGAGACAAACGTGCGGGGATCGCCTGCTTTCTCGCGAAGCGGATCGCACAGCTTGTATGGAATGTTTAATATGTTCAGTCGAGCAGCCAGTGCGGTTCCGACATTTCCGGCGCCGACAATGCCCACAGTCCCAGCCGGCCAGTTGAGCCGCTTATCCTGTGCGACGCGCAGCATGGCACTGATCACATATTCGGCCACGGCAACGGCGTTACAGCCGGCAGCAGAATCCCAGGCAATATTGGTACGTCCGAGATAGTCGGTATCCAGATGATTGATACCTGCCGTTGCGGTTGTCACCAGTTTCAGCTTGTCTGCCTGACTAAGTAAATCAGGCGTTACCCTGGTGGTGGAGCGAACAATCAGATAATCACACTCCCGCAGATCTGCGGGTGTCAGAGATTGCCACGCATATAGCCTGACAGCACCGAGTGTGGAGAAGTACTCTTCGCCGAATGGTATGGTGTCTTCAACAAATATCTTCATGGCTCACGGGACAATTACATAGCGTATACCCGTAAGCTAACCGATAATCTTCCCGCTCGCCAGTGCCAGCCGCTTATTTATCGTATCCAGGCATGAGTCTGTCGAGTCTGCGCAGGATCCCGGGCCAGGCGAGCCCACCGCCTGCCTGATGCGTGACATGTGCCGCCTGCTCGCGAATACCATCGACAATACGCTGATCGATGTGTGTCAGCGGCGCGGAGCTGGCCTGCGCCTTAAGCTGTATTTCACAAGCACGTTGCAAAATGAAGGTGAACAAAAACGCATCAGGAATACTCTCTGCACATGTCAGCAAACCGTGATTGCGCAGGATCATAAACTGCGCATTGCCCAGGTCGCTGACCAATCTGGCCTTCTCATCTGGCTCCAGCGCCACGCCTTCATAGTCATGATAGGCCAGTGAAGCTAACGGAAATAAAGATTGCTGGGAAAGTGGCAGCAGCCCTTCGTCCTGCACCGACACAGCCACGCCGTCGGTAGTATGCAAATGCATGACGCACTGCGCATCCTCCCGGGCTTCATGCACAGCACTGTGAATAATAAAGCCGGCGGGGTTAATGTCGTAGTCGCTTTCCATCACCTTATCCGCGTTGAGATTGACTTTGACAAGGCTTGACGCT
This sequence comes from uncultured Alteromonas sp., assembly GCA_964508695.1. Taxonomy (GTDB): domain Bacteria; phylum Pseudomonadota; class Gammaproteobacteria; order Enterobacterales; family Alteromonadaceae; genus Alteromonas. Next base: position 33,405 of record CAZDUT010000006.1, on the reverse strand, counting down.
GTCACCTCATCAAACATCATACCGTACGGATTAATCAGGAAATGGTTATGCTCGCCCGGCACCCGTGCTGAGATGTGGGTGAAAATCAGATCGTCCCAGCCGTACATCGCCACGGCCCGGTAGCAGGCCGCCAAATCAACCCGGGTCTGCCATTCTGTTTCACTGACGCTGTCTTTAACCGATTGCATAATGTCACCTTTGTTCGCGAAATGAGTACTAGCTTACGCTTTGCGCCCGAACTAAACTGTCGTTTTAACGACAATGTAATAAGAATGTTAGCACAATACCGAGAACTACTTTGCCGGCCGGCGTGGATTGCCGAGATGCCCGTGGCATTGCAGGACCAGTTATTAGCAGAAGTTCGCCTGCGTCACATTGCCAAAGGGCAGACGGTACATGAAAAAAATGACGACGCAGATGGATTGTACGGGCTATGTGAGGGTCGGTTAAGAGTCACCCAGCATGAGCTGACAGGCCGTGAACTGCTGCTGACTTTGCTGGAGCCTGGTAACTGGTTCGGCGAAATCGCCATGTTCGATAACCTCCCCCGTACTCACACCGTTTACGGTGAGCGGGCCAGTGTGCTGGCAGTGATCCCTCGTTGCCATTTTCAGCGCTTGTTAACCGCCACGCCGGCGTTTTATCCATACTTTACGCGCTTGTTGTGTGCCCGTGTACGCAGTGCATTTCAGTTCATTGATGCCAGTGCCAGCCAGGATTTGCGCCAGCAACTGATCCGCCGTTTACTCATGCTCCTCGGCAGCTACGGTCAGTTTTTATCAGACGACAGTTCAATCACACTAAGTTTATCGCAGGAGTCTCTGGCACAGATGCTCAACAGCTCCCGTCAAACCGTGAACCAGTTACTTAATGGGCTTCAGGCAGACGGCCTGATAAAGGTGGGATACCGCAAAGTGACGGTGTTGTCACCTGCCGCACTGGCGGCAAGTGACAAAGGCTGACAGACTATTTTTCGAAGCGTTTAAAGACCAACGATGCATTGGTTCCGCCGAATCCGAAGCTGTTGGACATGATGGTATTCAGTGTCGCTTCACGCGTTTGCGTTACTATGTCTAAATCTGCTGCTTCATCATCCAGATCATCAATATTGATGGAAGGTGAAATAAAGTTATTTTCCATCATCAGCAAACTATAAATAGCCTCGTTTACGCCCGCTGCGCCAAGCGCATGACCGGTTTGTGACTTGGTGGCACTGATAGGCACTTTGGTATCGCCAAACACATCACGGATAGCCGCAAGTTCTTTTACGTCACCCACGGGGGTCGACGTACCGTGCGTATTCAGGTAGTCGATAGGTGCATCAATACCCTGCATTGCCATTCTCATGCAACGGCTGGCACCTTCTCCCGACGGCGCAACCATGTCGAAGCCATCAGACGTCGCCCCGTAGCCTACAACCTCACCATAGATTTTGGCACCTCGGGCCAGCGCGTGCTCCAGCTCCTCAACGATAACCATGCCGCCACCGCCTGAGCTAACGAAGCCGTCACGGGCTTTGTCATAAGTACGCGACGCAATCGCAGGATTATCGTTGTACTTGGACGATAATGCGCCCATCGCATCAAACTGACTCGAGAGTGTCCAGTGCAGCTCTTCGCCGCCACCGGCAAACACCATATCCTGTTTACCGAGCTGAATAAGCTCCAGCGCATTCCCAATACAGTGGGCGCTGGTCGCACAGGCCGATGCGATAGAGTAATTGATACCTTTAATTTTAAAAGGGGTCGCCAGGCAAGCAGAAACGGTCGATGCCATGCAGCGGGGAACCATGTACGGCCCCATTCGCTTCACACCTTTCTCTCTGAGAATGTCGGCAGACAACACCTGGTTTTCACTCGAGGCGCCACCCGAACCAGCGATAATCCCGATACGCTCGTCAGAGATGTCACTCTCGCTCAGTCCGCCATCTTCGATAGCCTGCTGCATTGCGATGTAGGCGTAGGCAGCGGCATCACCCATAAAGCGTAATGTTTTTCTATCGATGTGTTCTTTTACATCCAAATCGATATTTCCCCACACCTGACTGCGCATACCCATTTCGGCAAACTGTTCAGAAAATGTGATGCCGGATTTACCGGACTTCAGCGACGCAAGTACGTCGTTTTTATTGACGCCGATACTGGATACAATACCCAGACCGGTAATTACTGCTCTTTTCATAATTTACCCTTTGCGTTAGTGCGGCATATGGTAACGATTTTCTCAGGCGAAGTGGTCTGCTCTTTTACCTGCGCCGAGCAACCCTCGTTACACACAGAATAACACTCTTGCAACATACATGAAGCCTTATCGGTGTCATCATCATGTGGCTGTTCCCGCTAACTATAGTACTACAGTCGTGACACCGTCACATCGCGAGAAGGTGGGCCGACAGGCAACATTTCCCCTGATCACTTGGCGACAGCACAGCGCACCGGTAAACTTATCAGTCTTTTACGGCAAAAACTGAATCTCTGTGAAATCAAAAATCGCCAACGTACATTTTAATCCTTCCGGCACCCCGGTGGCCGATGACTACGATGATGTGTACTTCTCCAACGACAGCGGCATCAACGAGACCGAGCATGTGTTTATGGCGGGTAACGACCTGCCCCAGCGCTGGACCGATTGTCAGCATCATAGTTTTGTCATTGCAGAAACCGGCTTTGGTACCGGTTTAAATTTTTTAGTGGCGCTGCGGGCGTTTCGCGCTTTTCGGGCCGCCAATCCTCACCATCCGCTAAAGCACCTGTATTTTGTATCGACCGAGAAATTTCCGCTTCACCGTGACGCGATGCTTCAGGCGCTTAGTCGTTTTGAGGTTCTCCAGCGTGAAGCCAGTGAACTGGTCCATCAATACCCTGTCGCCATGCAGGGCTGTCACAGAGTTGAGTTTGCGAATGCCGGAGTAACGCTGGATTTGTGGATAGGCGATGTCCACGATGTTCTGCCATTATGGTCGACCCCCGAATCCGGCCTGGTAGATGCCTGGTTTCTTGACGGATTTGCACCAAGCAAAAATCCGGATATGTGGACCCAGGCACTGTTTGACCAAATGGCACGTGTCACCCGGGTTGGCGGCAGCTTTGCCACGTTTACGGCCGCAGGGGTAGTAAAACGCGGCATGGCAGAGGCCGGCTTCACGGTAACCAAGCGCCCCGGTTTCGGTCGTAAGCGCGACATGCTGGCAGGCTCATTGTGCAAGGCCGCCGACGCCAGCCGACAGTCTCAGCCCCCCTACTTTCGCTACACGGCACCTCTGCTCAATGCAGGCGATCATGTCGTCATTGCAGGGGCAGGACTGGCCGGCGCTATTTCTGCCCTGATGCTCTGTGAGAAGGGAATTCGCGTTACACTTTGCGATAGCCGGACACCGGCAGCGGGGGCATCGGGTAACCCGCAGGGTGGGTTTTACCCGCAACTGCACGGCGAAGCCAGTCATGCCAGTCAAATTCAGGCTCATAGTTTTCTTTTCGCCCAGCGCTTTTATCAGCGAATTGCCCACGCCCACCCTTTTGCCCATGATTTTTGTGGTGTGTTACAGTTAAGCATCAATGCTGACAGCCAGGCCCGCCACCAAAAAGTGGCTACAGCCGATATCTGGCCAGATGCACTTGTCCGTCTGACAGATAAGCACCAGACCTCGGCGCTTGCCGGGCTACATTTACCCTACCCGGCACTGTCTATCCCATTAGGTGGCTGGCTGTCGCCGCCAGAATTAATTGCGGCGGCACTGACTATAGCGCGGGACACCGGCTTACTCACAGAGCAATACGGGCAGGCGCTGACTGAAGCGAAAGAAACAGATTCTCAGGCGCTGGCGTATTTTGACAACGGCGGCGAGTTACATGCAGATCATCTGATTGTTGCGACCGGCCATGAAGCGCTTTCACTGGGCATTTTTGCGCCACTGCCGATGCGATCGGTCCGCGGCCAGGTAGAGGCGATCCCGACAGATGCCACCCTCAGTAAGCTGAATCAGGTGTTGTGTCATAAAGGGTACCTGACACCGGCCCTTAACGGCAGGCACGCCCTTGGCTCTACCTACATTAAACAGGATGTATCGACCACGGTTCGGGCAGACGAATCAGAAGCCAACCTGGCATTGCACCGTAACGCGTTATCGCAGTGTGACTGGGCGGAAGGTATTATCCACGACGGCCAAGCGCGCGCGGCGGTGCGACTTGGGGCACCGGATCACCAGCCTATGTGTGGTGCACTGGGTGAGCTTGATAAGCAGTATGAATGTTATGCAGAACTGCAAAAAGGGAAGCCCTTGTCGGCGATGCCCCTGCCACCGGCGACACGCCTGAGCGCATTAACCGCACTGGGCTCACGAGGACTAACCACCGCGCCTTTAATGGCACAGACGCTCATCAGCGGCCTGCTGGGGCTCCCTATGCCGGCATCCACTACCCTACTTAATGCGGTGAGCCCAAACCGGTTTGTCATTCGCGATTGTATCCGGGGCAGGCGCCCCGACGTTACCGGGCCGGGCCGCTAGGAGGGGTGCGGCCCATTGCCAGTTCAGGGACAACACTTTGTACCATAAACGCCGGAATATAAAGCTGGGCACTGGCCACCAGTTGCTGCGTATCAACGGCAATGATCCTGGCATTAACACGTACGCCGCGCTGATCCTCGATCATCGTGCCGGTAACAATGTGGTCCATCGACAGGGATTGCGCCAACTTTTCGCCGTTACGGCTCAGGGCCAGATCGCCGTGAGGCGTAACCGACACATTGTTTGCCAGCTTAAAATCCACAACCGCTACACCGTAGCTTTGTAGTTCCCCCATCAGGTATTCAGCAAGCTGATTTCCCACAATCGTGGTTTCTTCAAGGCTTTCGCTCAACCGCACAAAACTGGCCACGCCGACCAGATGGTCACGCTTCAGTCCCCGCGCATTCGCCACCAGCGACATCGCCAACTGCTCGGCATAGTCATTCAGACGCTTGTGAGTCACGGTGGGGGAAAAGCCGGAGCGCAACGGATCGCGCTGACCATATTTAGCACGTTCCTGCGCAGCTTGCTGCCGGTCGCGGGAATCTGGCCTGTAGGCCAACCCGGCGTTTTCAGGTAGTTGCAGGGGCTGCTCATCGCGCGCCGGCTCTTGCGCATCATTAAGCCAGACACGTTCTGTGGTTTCCTCAACCGCTGCGCAGCCCTGTAGCAAAACGCCAATTAGCAATAGTTGTGCTATGCGCGTAAGACGACCACTCATACCGATTAGCCTTTACTTAGTTTCACGCCATCACGCGTACCGTTTTGCGCCTGACTGTCGCTGGGAATAAGCGCGTCTACCACATAGAACGGAACAAGCGTTTGCGCACTGGCCACCACTGCACGCGACGCCATACCGAGAATACGAGCATTGACCAGCACACCGCCCTGATGTTTGGTCATCGTGCCTGTCAGCACGTAGTCGATGGGCAAACTACCATTGAGCTCAAGGTAATCCCGTGAAAGCACAAAGTCGCCATCTTCAGAAATGCGGATATAATCGGTCGCTTTAAAGTCAATCACCGGAATACGAAACTTATGCAGTTCATGCATAAATGATTCTGCCATCTGGCGGCCCAGTAAATTGGTCTGCTGAAGATCTGAGTCAAGCAGTGCAAAATGCGTCACACCCACCGGCGTTTTGTCGCTGACATATTCCATGTTGGCGATTAAATCCTGGGTCAGATTTTTCACGTAATCGCCAACATGTTTCGTCAGCGGTGTGCCCTTGTAAGCGCCTTGCGCGCTGCTGTACAGCGTGGGCTGACCGATCGCCCCAAAACTGTCTGCCGCATTGGTTTTCGCGGTCGCGGGTCGGCCGCCACTGCGGTCGCTGGCCATAATATCGACCACATTACTGTCGGCGCGGCTGCGCGCCTGGTTCTGATCATCTTTGTTCAGCGTTGAGCACGCGGAAAGTACAAGACTCCCTGCAACTAAAACCAGAATCGACTGGCGAATTTTCATACTGATTACCTCTTACCTTCCGTTCTGTACAGCCGTCCGTTGCGACTGGTCACCTGCTCGTTATCCCAAAACAGACCGCCCGGGAAAAAGCGCGTGGCAGCAGCGACTACTTCTTTGTTTGTGACATTAATAATGCGAGCATTAACCATTGCACCTGATTGTTGGTACACCAGTGTACCGGTGATGTAGTAGTCAATGCGTCCTACACCTGCAAGCTGGTCGATCTCACGGGAGAGCACACGATCATTGTCTGCCCCTATTAGTATATCGTTCGTAACCTTGAACTCTTGAGTGGTAAAACCGCGTTTTGTGGCTTCAGTGATAAGTCCCTGCTCGAGCTGATGCCCCAGCAGCATTAGCGGATGCTGATCGCTGCCGTTAAATCGCATGGTGTCGGCTGGTACGAACCCAACAACGGCGTAACGTGCCTGGCCTTCAGGCTGCAAACCGTCAAACAGTTCGTTTGCCAGCACATAGGTGTAATACTCCACGTTACCGAGCGGGGACTGACGTACTTGCTCGGCCTGTGCACGCCGTTCCTGGTCACCCGCGCCAGTCTGGCAGCCAGTTAAAAGCCCGGTAAACAAAAGCGTGGCTAACAGCGACATCAGCCCGCGCTGCCCGCTGGTTGTCTGGGAGGTATTCATGCAATCACCACTTATTTCATCGTTGCTGCAGACATATGGCCTGCTTTGGTTTCACGCGTAGCGTGCCCGAGAGCGCTGCGCTTGAGGATTGTATTTGTCACTTCTTTGACTGGCTTTTGCAATAACCACACCAATGTTAAACGGTCGATATTGTCTCTTTTCCCACCACGAACTGCGCACCTGGCTTAAGTCTGTAAGATCACTGTCACTCTAATCGCGCCGGGGCTACCGGTGCCTGAGTTAGGAGGACTCTCGTCGTACATTGCTCGCAAAGGGTGGGCATATCGGGAGTCTGCCGATGGGGAGAAGCATGCACAGGCGGCAAAGCACTGCCGTTTACCGCCGCTTTATTGCCGTTTTTCGGGTATATGCAGAGCTTGTCGCTGTCAGCTGCGCAGACGCTGCCAGAGAGCAAGCACTTTGTCCTGATCGACCTCGTCGAGTTCACGATTACGAAATGCCGCTGTAAAACTTCTGCGCATACCCTCATCAAGGGTTTCTGTTGTAGCATCCGGCTGCACCTCCAGCGGACGTGCAACAACCATAAAATGCCCTTGCAGGTAACTGGCGATAAACAAGTCGTCATCACTGCCGTGATTGACCACGTCGTCCAGTTTCTCTTCAATCTGCGCGATGGTATCGATAACCGATTGCGGGGCATGTGTTGTTGCGTTCACCTTTATCTCCTACAAATACTGCAAATTAGCGGGCCGGGTACAATACCCGATCACGGTAGCCGGTAATTATCGACACCGTTCCCGCCAGCGACGCATCTAAATCTGCATCGCCCGAATCAAAAATAAGTGGGCGCTGTGAAAGCGCCTGAATCTTCTGCTTGGTGGCAATGATCAGCATATTTTCTTTACCAACACTGCGGATCACCGCTGGACTAAGCTGTTGGTTTCCACGGCCAAGAATATGCCCCTGACCACCGATTACGGTAAGCACAATTTTGGCGTGTTGGCCGTCAATCAACGCCATTAATTTATCGGCGGTAACGTCGCTGGCGATAACCTCGCCGTTTTTTACCACATCCACGCCCAGCAACGTATTGGCCAGTCCCTGATGTTCCATAACGGCATTCACCGTGGACCCCGAGCCCATGATGTATAACGTGTCAGGCGCTTCTTCCATAAGTTCTGTGATATAGGCGGCAATATCTTCCTGCACCAGTTCATCATCTTCCCGTCCCCCCATTTTTACCGCCTGGATATAATGCAACGCTTCAGGTACGCGCATGTCACCAAACGGGCGGGCAATGACTTTTCCGTCACGGAACGCCGATTCGTCAATATCCCGCACTTCGGCTTCAATTTCGCTGACCAGCTCGCCATTGACCATCATGGCCAGTACCTCACCTGCGGCAGACGGTGTGACCGCATAAACGCCTGAGTGAATTTTACAGCCCGCCGGCACACCAAGTACCGGAACCCGTGTACCCACCTCGTCACAAAGGTTGCGCGCTGTGCCATCCCCGCCCGCGAAAACCAGCAGGTCAATGTTATTACCGATGATCGCCGCGGCGGCGGCCTGTGTATGTTCAGCCTCTGTTTGTCCCCCCGTGCGGTATACCACCTGACACGACAATCCGAGCGACTCGCATACGCTCTGTCCCATATCGCCGCTGGCAGTGTAGATTTCCACTGGGTGGGAAACGTCGTTTAAGGCCTTTAGCGCTCTGGCCATTTTTTCGTTAGCCTTTTGTTCGGCCCCCATGGCAAGCGCTTTTTCCCGCACATCTTTGCCGTCGCTGCCCTTAAGCGCAAGCGCGCCGCCAATGCCCGCATAAGGATTAACGAGAACGCCTAATCTGAACGGTTGCGTATCCATCAGGCCACATCCTGTCGGGCTGACTGGCGCTGGACATCCGGTCCACCGAACGCCGCTGACAGCACATCAATAAGTGTTGCTGCACGAGACGGAAAGCCTGTCACGCAATACGCGGCATACTGGCTATCAACCGCCAGCGCAAACGCCTCGCGGTCGGGCTCAGCACCGTTCAGATTATCAGTGCTGACCTGAAACTCCCGCTGACAGGCAAGGGTAAACGCTTTTTCAATTGCCTGGGGCTTGATTTCGACCTGCTCAAACAAACGCTGCTCCTCACCAGTTCTGCCGTCCGGGCAGTACCAGTAGCCATAATCTTCTTTCAGGCGACGTTCAGCACCGGCAATGCACCAATGGGCCAGTTCGTGCAGTGCACTGGCAAAAAAACCGTGCGCAAAGACAATTTGATGGTAGGCGCAGTCGGTGCCTGCAGGCAAATATACCGGCTCGTCAGTGCCTTTAACCAGGCGTGTGTTATACAACGGGTAAAACGCCTCATCGAACACCGCCATAAGGTGGGCCACCTGCCGCTGTTCCTGTTTCACGTCATCAAGCTGTTCCACGCGCTTTTTGCTACCTTTATTTGCCTGTCCGAATAAGGCCGCAAAGTTTAACAAATAACCCTATGGGGTGCGAATCACGTAATGGCTATTGAATCTGACGACGCCTTGGGTCAAGCTTCTTTGCCTGAACAAGGTGCAGCGCGCAGCGGAGGAAGCGTGTCAAAGGCAATTATTCAACACTTACATCAGGTCAACGCGTACAGGGATCTCGCTGAGCGTATGGGGCTGTTACCGGCCATAGCACGCCTGCAAGACTGGCAGTGCCAGCGCTTGTTGGCAAGTCACCAGGATCTTGCCGCCCAACCACGCTATCAATTGGCAATGAGCTTTTTTGTAGACGAACTTTACGGCCCGAAGGACTTTTCCCAGCGCGATGCTGACTTAGCCCGGGTTATCCCCAAACTGAGTAAACTATTGCCCGACAAGGCTATGAAAGCGCTGGATGATGCACTGGCACTTAACGCGCTCTCTTACGATCTGGATATGAAAATGACCCAGAGCCTGGCTGCCGCGCAGCCCGATGGCAATGCGCTTATCATCGACCGGGACAGCTACGCCCGAGCCTACCGGGACGTAGGCGAGCGTGACAAACGTGAACAGCAAATTCATATTATTGAGCACCTGGGGGGCGAACTGGCGGATGTGATCACTATCCGCGGCATCGGTATGCTTATAAAACTGGCCCGACGGCCAGCAAAGCTTGCCGGCGTGCTCTCTTTACATGAGTTTCTGGAGCGGGGCTACAATGCCTTCCACGCAATTGGCGATGTACACAGCTTTATTGATCCGGTCATGCGCCGCGAACACGCATTGATGGAGGCGCTGTTTGAGCCTGGCCTGGACCTTGAGAATGAGAACCCGCTGCCTTATGTCTGATACATTACCCTGGCATCACCCAGCGCCTTTTGTTGAAACCTGGACGGTTGAACAGGCGCACCTTGATCATTATCAGCATGTCAACAATGTGGCCTACCTCGCGCAGCTAGAAAAGCTGGCCTGGGCGCACTCTAACGCATTGGGACTGACCTTTGACGACTACGCTGCCTGCGACCGCGCGATGGTGATCCGCCGTCACGAGCTGGACTATCTGCAGCCCTCGCACTTTGGTGACACCTTAAGCTGTGCAACCTGGATCATTCATTGTGATGGCCGGTTAACACTGACCCGGCAGTTCCAGTTCATCTGCAACAGACGTCAGAAAACCGTATTTGAAGCAAAAACACAGTTTGTTTGTGCAAGCCTGTCTACAGGTAAACCGAAACGTATGCCCGAGACCTTTCGGGCCCGATACGGCGATGCCTGTCTGAATGACACCGAGCACTAGTTATGCGCACACTTCTTGCCATTTTGCTGATTGCCTCACTGGCGCTGAATGTGTATCTGTGGCCATCGGAATCGGAATCGGACTCGCCCCCACAAAGGGCGACAACCACACAAACCAAACAGGTCCCCCCCGCAATGTCTGCAGCTACTTCTGCTCCACGGCATGTTTCCCCAGCGCCCGCCGAACCTCACATCAGCACCCTGCACCAATGGCTGGAGCAAGGACGCTACAGTGAGCTCGAACAGGTACTTCATCGCGCGCTGAAACGCTCACCAAACGATACCCCATTACTGTTACTGGAAGCCGAGCTTACCCTGCGCACACAGCCACTCGCTGAAGCAATATTACACTTTTACGATCTCCTCGATCTGCCGCTACCTCCACAACAACATCGCGACATCCAGGCGCGGATCACCTCGCTGGTTTACAAGGCTGCCAACCAACTTAAGCAGAGCGGCAGCTGGTCGCTTCTGGCACAGTTTTCCGAGCCACTGTTTCAGCGCAGGCCTGCAAACCGACAATATGCATTGTGGCTGGCTGAAGCCTACGCCAGACAAGACAAGCCAACTCTGACAGAAGATGTACTGGCCTCACTGCCCCCCGACGATCCTCAGGTGCAACGAATACGCGGATTGTTAACTCCACCAGCAGGCAATCGCGCTGTTGCCAGCGAATCGCCTCAGCCCAAGGCAGGGGCGTCAGTCACTGTCGCACTGGAGCGAGGCGTCGATCAGTATTTTATTCCAGTACGCTTTGGTAATCAGTCGGCCCGTTTGCTGCTGGATACCGGTGCCAGTACCTCAGCTATCACTCCATCCCTGTTCCGACGGCTCAGACGGGACTATGCACTGCCCTTCATCGGCAATTTTACCGTGAACACGGCAGCAGGAGAAATACGTGCGCCGATGCATGAAATGCCTGACATTCAGATAGGGCCACTGGCATTTCCCAGGACTGCTGCCCTGGTCCTGCCAGAAAGCGTGTTGTCCAGTGCCGACGGCTTGCTTGGTATGAATATTCTGCGTGGCTATCACTTCGGTATCGACCAGCGTCGCGGGCAACTCACACTTTCTCCTGTAGAGCCGCAATCTAATCGCTGACTCCTGCGTATTACTTTCCATCAGCCTGCGGCTTCCTTTGTGACTGATTGCGTTTTATCTGCACGGGCCTGCGGTTCGTTTCGCTTCCCCCGGCGAAATGTGAATAATTATGACAGACTTTAAGGAGTGTTTATGAGCGATTTAAAAGGCAGAACTATCGCCGTTCTGGCCACCGACGGCTTCGAACAGGTTGAGTTGACCGATCCTGTGAGCGCTGTGAAAAAGGCGGGCGCAGCCGTACATATTATCAGCCTCAATGGGGACGCTATACAGGGCATGAACCACGACGAAAAAGGCGACATCGTTCAAGCTGATAAGGCGGTGGCAGATGTCTCTGCAGATGATTACGACGGACTCATTCTGCCAGGCGGCGTGGCCAACCCTGATAGCTTACGTATGGATTGCAATGCGGTGCAGTTTGTACGTAATTTTTTCTCGGCACACAAGCCGGTAGCGGCCATCTGCCATGCGCCCTGGACACTGATTGACGCCAATGTTGTCAAAGATCGTAACCTTACCTCTTTCCCAAGCATCAAAACCGACCTGATGAATGCAGGTGCTCACTGGGAAGACAAAGAGGTTGTAATAGATCAGGGGCTTATTACCAGTCGCAATCCGGATGATCTGCCAGCCTTCTGTCAGGCCATCATTGATGAGTTCGGCAAGGGCGAGCAAGCCCGCCAGACGGTTTAGTATAGGGACAGGCAGCCTGCGGCTGCCTGTCTGGTCGTTATAAGCTCGCGCACAGGCGCGTGCCCTGATCGATGGCACGCTTCGCATCAAGCTCCAGCGCCTCATCGGCACCACCAATTAAGTGGTAAGGCACGCTCAACCCATCAACAAGTTCACGCAATGGTTCCTGACCGGCGCAGATAATAACATTATCGACATCCAATACCTGCGACTCGCCGTCTATGTTGATATGCAGCCCGTCATCATCGATTTTGTCGTAACTGGTACCCGGCATCATTTTCACACCTTTCATCAGCAGCCCCGCACGGTGCGACCAGCCGGTGGTTTTGCCCAGACCGGCACCGACCTTCGTCGATTTACGCTGCAACAGGTAAATTTGACGGGGCGACGGCTCCGGGCTTGGCTGCATACCCTCAACGCCGGCGCGGGCGGTAAAGGTCATATCGATGCCCCACTCTTTCATAAAGGTGGCAATGTCCTGGCTGGGCGTCGCCTCGCCATGGGCGAGAAACTCTGCAGTATCAAAGCCAATACCGCCGGCCCCAATGATGGCGACGGACTGGCCTACCGGCTTTTTATCGCGCAGCACATCAAGGTACGTCAGCACTTTACCATGCTCTATGCCCGGGATATCGGGGGTTCTGGGTTTGATGCCCGTGGCGAGCAGCACCTCGTCAAAGCCGCCATCATTTAGCATTGCAGCGTCCACCCGGGTGTTGAGTTTTACCGTGATGGTGTCGTGCAACTCCAACTGTCGCTTAAAGTAGCGCAGGGTTTCATAAAACTCTTCCTTGCCGGGGATTTGCTTCGCTATATTGAACTGCCCGCCAATTTCGTTAGCGGCATCAAACAGTGTGACCTGATGACCTCGCTGAGCTGCCGTCACTGCGGCTGCAAGCCCCGCCGGGCCGGCCCCCACTACAGCAACATGCTTCCTGGTGTCCGTTGGGGTGATTTTCAACTCAAGTTCATGGCATGCGCGTGGATTGACCAGACAACTGGTCAGCTTGCCATTAAAAACATGATCCAGGCAGGCCTGATTGCAGCCAATGCAGGTATTGATTTCGTCTGCGCGGTTTTGCTCAGCCTTCACCACAAAGTCGGCATCGGCGAGAAATGGCCTGGCCATTGACACAAGGTCGGCGTCGCCTCGTGCCAGCACTGTTTCAGCCGTATCGGGCATATTAATGCGGTTGGACGTGATAACCGGAATTGACAATGCCTGCCTGAAACGAGCGGTCACCCAGGTGAACGCGGCACGCGGCACTTTAGTATTGATGGTAGGAATGCGCGCCTCATGCCAACCAATACCGGTATTAATAATGGTAGCACCGGCCTGTTCAATGGCTTTCCCTAATTGCTCCACTTCTTCAGCATTCGAGCCCCCTTCAACCAGATCGAGCATCGACAGACGATAAATAATAATGAAATTCTCGCCGACGGCGTCACGTACCCGGCGCACTACCTCAAGCGGCAGACGGATCCGGTTGTCATAGTCACCGCCCCAGTCATCATCCCGGTGGTTAGTGCGTTTGGCAATAAACTGGTTCAGGAAGTAGCCTTCTGAGCCCATGATTTCTACACCGTCATAACCGGCTTTCTGCGCCTGTCGGGCAGTAAAGACAAAGTCCTCAATCTGCTGCTCGATTTCCTGCGCTTCCAGTGCCCGCGGTGTAAACTTATTGATGGGGGCCTGCACTGCCGACGGCGCAACCAGTTTTTCACTATAAGCATAACGACCGGTGTGCAGAATTTGCATGCAAATTTTCCCACCAGCCTGATGCACAGCGTCGGTCACTTCGCGATGATTGGCGACGGCATCGTCATTATCCAGCCGGCGTGTCATAGGGTGGGTGGAGCCTTCCTCGTTCGGGCCTATCCCCCCTGTCACAATCAGCCCTACGCCGCCCCTTGCACGCTCGGCGTAAAAAGCCGCCATGTGCTTGTGGCCATTTGGCAACTCCTCCAGACCGGTATGCATGGAGCCCATGATGATGCGATTTTTCAGTTCAGTGAAGCCCAGATCAAGCGGCCTGAACAGATGGGGATAGGCATTTTTCTGATTTTCAGAAACAGACATACTAACTCCTGTGATTAGTCGGCGTTGTGGTGCGAGGCACTAAGATCGCTTTGTTGCGCAAACAACGACTCGAAGGTGGCCGTTTGCCCTTGCTTTTGCGCCTGAATAGCTTTAAGCACATCTTCCATCTGGAACATACCGCTTTGCCAAGTGGCCATATGCTCCAGACTGTTTTTAATGCTGTGATCAAGTGCGTAATTGATCATCTGCTTGGTTCCGCTAACCGCAACCGGCGAATTGGCGGCAATCTGCCGGGCTATCTCTGTGACGCCCGCCAGCAGGCTTTGATGATCGTCAAAAATCTGGTTAATAAAGCCGGCCTGGTGTGCTTCCGTTGCATTGAACTGCCGCCCGGTGTAAGCCAGCTCTTTGGCCAGCCCAACCGGTATCAGCTTTGGCAGGCGTTGCAGTGTCCCTAAATCGGCGGTCATGCCCAGTTGGGTTTCTTTGACAGTGAAAAATGCATCTTTGGTGGCGTAGCGCATATCGCAGGCGCACACCATATCGACGGCCCCCCCGATGGCACCGCCCTGCACGGCGGCCAGCACCGGCACCCTGACCGCTTCCAGGACATTAAAACTATGCTGCAACTCAAGTACCTGACGGCGAATTTTCTCTGCACGGCGTGCCGGATCAGCTTTGAAACTGCTTGCCATGTTCATAAACACTGACAAATCCATGCCAGCCGAAAAGTGCTTGCCAGAAGAAGAAACAATGATGACGCGTACTTCTCCCGACGCATCCAGCTGTGCTATTGCAGCTGGCAACTCAAACCAGAACGCCGGTGTCATGGTGTTCATTGCATGCGGACGCGATAACCGGATGTGTCCGATATGATCTTCCACACTGACATTCAGTGTCTCGAACTCAAAACTCTCGCTAGCCGGACCTGTCATTGCTTTCTCCATTAACAAATTTGTAAACTGGACACTGTCAAGATAAAAGCGTATGTTGACACTGTCAAGTTATGTTTCAGATCAGGGAATACTATGACCCAGGCAGTTCAGCGTTATCACCACGGCGATTTACGTAAAACACTTATCGACACCGCGCGTCGGCGCATCGCCAGTCACGGCGTAGAGAGCCTGTCACTGCGCAAGCTGGCTGAGGAAGCGGGTGTTTCCCGGACCGCGCCTTATCACCATTTTAAGGATAAGAATGCGTTGCTAAGCGCAATTGCGGCACAAGGGTTTAGCCAGTGGCATCGGGTGGCTAAAGAGATTTTTGAAAATACGACGTTAAGTCCGCGCGAACGGTTCAAAGCATTTATACACCGGTATATCGGCTTTGCAGCGGGTAATCCGGAGCTATACGAGCTAATGTTCGGCCGTCCAATCTGGCAGTCTGGCGGCGCGACGGCTGATCTTAAAGCTGTCGCTTATCCCTGCTTCCAGTTTCAGGTAGACATGACACGCTTTTGGCAGGCGCAGGGGTTGTTGCCGCAAGGCCAGGAGCCACTGCGACTTGCTCAGGTGACATGGGGAACCCTGCATGGCATTGCCCGATTACTGATAGACGGTATTTACGCTGACCAGTCGCACATTAACGAGATGTGCGACTGTGCCGCCGACTTATTTATGCGCGAGACGCCCGCTCCTCACGGATAAACGCCGCCGCCCGCTCTGCGATCATTATTGTTGGCGCATTGGTATTGCCACCAATGAGGCTCGGCATGACCGAGGCGTCCACAACCCGCAGATTAGCCACACCGCGAACCTTCAGACGGGGATCCACAACTGCCATTTCATCATCATCGGCGCCCATTTTACAGGTGCCAATCGGGTGATAGATGGTTTCTGCTTTTTCTTTTAAGAAGTCACGGATAGCACTGTCATCCTGGGCCTGCGCTCCCGGCGCGATTTCGTGAGGCTGGTACTGACTAAAACCCTCTGCCCGCAGTATTTGACGGGCCAGTTTCACACCATCGACCATGACCTGTACATCGTCTTCGTGAGCGAGGTAATTAGGGTCGATAAGCGGGTGATCTTCCGGATGATTACTTTGCAGGGTAATTCTGCCCCGGCTCTTGGGATAGAGACAGCACACATGGACGCCGTAGCCGTAACCAAATGCGGTTTGCCGACCATGATCTTCCAAAATAGCGGGCAGGAAGTGTAGCTGCAAATCGGGAAGTTTCCCGGCTTTTGAAGAGCGCAAAAAGCCACCGGCTTCAGCGATGTTCGAGGATAATAGCCCACGGCGTCTGAAAAGATAACTGAATGCCGCTTTGATATACTTAGGGATTGCCCCCAGTGCCACCGCATAGCCCACGCGAGCCTTACAGCGCATCTGCACAATCGCGTCTAAATGATCCTGGAGATTTTCGCCTACCCCTGGCAACGCCTGCTGAACATGAATGCCCAGTTCTTCTAAATGCGCCCGGGGGCCGATGCCTGATAGCATCAGCAGCTGCGGTGAGTTTATCGCCCCCCCACAACTGATCACTTCCTCATTGGCGAGGATTCGCCGGACTTTGCCTTTTTCACGGACCTGAACGCCATATGCGATATTGTCTTTAATAAGAATACGCTCTGCTGCAACACCGGTAAGTATATCCAGGTTTGGCCTATCTTTGGCGCCGGTTAAATAGGCTTTGGCGGTTGACCAGCGCCGACCATTTTTCTGGGTAACATGATAAAACCCCAGGCCTTCGCGCTCGTCCCGGTTAAAGTCATCTTTGACCGCGACATTGATTTCGTCAGCGGCACTGACAAAGGTCTGTGACAGAGGATCGGTATGGCGTAAACTTTCCACCCTTAACGGCCCGCCTGCACCATGAAAGGTATCTTCGCCCTTTTCAAAATCTTCGGCTTTTTTAAAGTATGGCAGCACCTCGTCAAAGCCCCAGCCTGCAGCCCCCTGCGCCACCCAGCGATCGTAATCGTCACGTTCACCCCGGATGTAGCACATAGCGTTCACCGAGCTACTGCCGCCCAGCGTTTTTCCGCGTGGCCAGAATAGCTCACGATCATACAGGTTGGCCTGAGGCGCCGTGTGGTAGCCCCAGCCGATGCCTTCAAAGCGGCTTAACAGAGAGATGCCGAAAGGAATATGGATAAGCGGGTTTGTGTCTTTACTGCCCGCTTCCAGCAGGCACACCCTGACCGCCGGGTCTTCACTGAGCCTGGCTGCCATGACGGCGCCGGCAGAGCCACCGCCTATAATAATATAATCGTATGTCTGAACAGATCCCTGCACACCCACACCCTCTGACAACAATTCTGAGCATGTCGCCATCCCTGACGGACGGCTGTCCCTCCCAGCGGTGACCTGACATAGTAAGAGGCCGGGCTGACCAGGACGCATTTAATGGTACGACCAGATTAGCAAATGTTACATGCTTGCGGGTAGTATTATGTTAATGTTTTTTGATACCAGATAAACGAAGAAGGTTATGCAGCAGCTTAACTGGCAGGATAAATGGCGTGTCGCCGCTGGCTGGGTGCTGGTGAAACTAGGCAAACTCACCCACGATGACTTTACGCCCGAAGAGCTTAATGCGCTGGTTGCCCCGCATTTTCCACAGCACTTTCCCATCCGCCCGCCAATTGGCGAAGGCGCGGTAACCCTTGAACGGGGTCAGGTTTCGCTTAATGAAAGCGCCAACCGGATTTCGGTTCAGGCACTCGCCAGCCTGGAAGTCAGTGCGTTTAGTGCAAAACTGTACCGCGCTCATATTATGCTACACGCAAGTTGCACGCCGCGTTTCAACAGTGAGTCCGCGACTCTGCATCTCGAGGACGTGCGGTTTGACGGCACGCGCCTGATTAATGACGACTACGCCCTGATTAAAGATACCCGGTTTCTGATTGAAAAACTGCTACCCGGCGGTGTCAGTAACCTGCTCGGCCGCTCGGTGATAAGCGGCCTGTCGGTGTTGTCCGGCGGCATCTCGTCGCAGGCACTGGATTATCTGAAACTTTACCTCAATGGCAGCATGCAACGTGTACTGGATTATCACCAGCCGCAAATCGAGAGCCTCATGCGTGAGACCCTGGCACACACTGAGCTACACCACCGCATGCGTCATGACCAGTGGCGGGAATATTTGTTTGCCCGGTTGGGTCAGCATGTTGGCATTGAAGATAACCGGCTGAGGTTTTATTTTTAAGACAGGTGGCAAGATTACTGTCACCGACGCAACAGCTTTTGCTCGCCTCCCGTCACACCGGGTCTCTGTAAATCGCTAACAATAACTCAGGTTTACCGGGTTACTACCGGCGTCTGGCCGGTAACCCATTTAACAGGAAAAAACGCCTTAACCGACTATACTTGAACAGCCTCTTCCCTTCCCTCTTGCTGCTGTGTGAAAGGGTGCAGTGGGAAATAACAGCTGTTCTACAGGCCTTCGCCTGTTAACACAGATATGGAGCTAAACAATGAAAACTTCTCCTTTATTTGTTGTAGCTGTATTCTCCTTCGCTATCTCTGCCAGTGCTGAGGAATCTACACAAGATAAAATCACGCGAGCCCTTTCTGCCGCCCCGTCTGATGTAAGTGACCAGGCAACAGTCATGGACGGCGATGGTACTATCCTCAGGGAAGGTACCAATGGCTGGACATGTCTGCCTGACACCATGCCCGGTGACAAAGCGCCGCTGTGCAATGATGCCGTCTGGATGGAAATGATGCAGGCGATGAAAAACAAGGCTGATTATACGCCCTCAGCAATTGGTATATCCTACATGTTGCAGGGTGAGCCAAGCGGCTCCGGCGTGAGCAATTCAGACCCTTACCATCAGGATCATGCATCAGCGCACGATTATGTTGAGACCGGGCCGCACATTATGCTGGTAGTGCCTAAGCCTATGCTGGATGGTATTCCCACTGATCCTAAGCAGGGTGGGCCGTATGTAATGTGGGCGGATACGCCGTATGCGCACATAATGATCCCCGTTTCGGTAGAGGGCAAGCAGGTAAAAACTCAGTCGCCATCGGGTGAAGACAACACCGGGCACTAGGTGCCGGGTGCTTTGTACCCCGGCGTGTCGGTCACTATTGATAAGGGCACATTTTCTATGTGCTCACCAATATCCTGAATGTTTTGTGTGGGATCATCCACACTGGCTTCCAGTTTATCGAAGGCTTCCTGGAAATAGTCGACCAGAGGCTGAAGTGACTTGATGTTTTTATTGCAGCACACCATGCCAATGTTGGCCCTGCCGGCATAGGTCATTAGTGTGATGTTCACGCCTCCGCCCGGGGTCATGGTAGAAATCGGGTAACAGGCGAGTAGCTTGCTGTCTTTCAGGTAGCGCTCGTCAACCGGCCCCGGGACATTGGAAACCAGAATATTGGCGATGGGCTTTACCAGGTTAGAAAGGTGTGACCATTCATACACCAGCGCCAGCGACTGAATGATAATCGTGTATGCGCTAAATGCGGCTGGGCTGGCGTGCTGAGCGGCAAACTTCACAATTCGGTGGTTGATAATAATTTGCCGCAATCGCAGATAGGGATCGGTCTCCCCATGAGCCAGCTCTACCGGTACAATCGCGATTTTATTGCCCGATGTTTTCTCACCGGGTTTACGCAAATTAATCGGCATGTTGGTGAACAGGCTTTTTTTGAAAACATGGCCGTGGTCCTGCAACAACCGATGAACGCCAATATCAAACGCACACAGCAGTACTTCATTGGCAGTAGAGCGTGTACGCTTTGCCACCCACCTGACGCGCTCGAAATCCAGATCAGTGGTCGCCACCGCCCTGCCTTGTTTAACCTGCCCGGTTAACACGGTTTTGGTGCCAGTGAATGGAATCGGCATGTAGTGCGGATTAATGCGAATAAGCTTCAGAAACAGCCGGGAAAAAATAACCGTTAAATCAAAGGTCGTGCGGGCAATGCCGGCGACTGTCTGCCACAACCGTTTCATACCGCGTGGGCCACTGCGCTTTTTACGCAGGCGTTTCACTGCCCACACCGGAGTAAAGGCTGCAGTGTTTGGCTCGCTGAGGTAACCCGCCTGGAACCAGCGCACCAGCGTTGCACCATCGCCGTACAGGTGATGCACACGGGCGTAAATCGCGTAGCGGTCACTTTTGCCGTCATGAATAAAATGGTATTGCCATAACGGCTTGTCAGGATCGAGCCGTGATTCATGCAGACGTGC
This sequence comes from uncultured Alteromonas sp., assembly GCA_964508695.1. GTDB lineage: Bacteria > Pseudomonadota > Gammaproteobacteria > Enterobacterales > Alteromonadaceae > Alteromonas. The sequence goes on along the minus strand of CAZDUT010000006.1, from coordinate 13,088 downwards.
AATAACGTCGTCCAGCGCCACCTTATCAGTCACATCGTCCACCACATGTAGCTGAAGGTGGTAAGCCATGTTCATCTGCTTTTCCGGTTGCAGGCCTACCGGATAGCCTAGCACCGATTTGACCTTGCAATTAAATGGCGGGGTCGCCCGCGACGCCGCTCTCATTTCTTCCATCAGCGCCGTCACGTAGCTTGCCACTTCCGCGCCGTCCGGCGGCGATAACAATTGCAGGCAGCCTACATGTTTGGGGTTGGCCGTTGATTCGGTTAGCCAGAATGACTTGTCTAAAAAGCTTAGCCGATAGCCCACTACTGTCCCCCCAATACCAAAGATTCAGCCGACTGCCGCGAGGTCATTGTCGCCAGGGAATGACTTTGGATCGCGTGCTGAATCGCTAACAGCTGATCAGCAGGTAGCCGTAAACGTGGTAATACCGTCACCATCATAAGTGATAAGGCGCGGTAACGGTGTGACTCTTCATCACTCGGATCCACGCGGCCGTTAAACTGACAGGCCTGCATCATGATAAGTTCAAGCAATTCTGCCAGCAGCCGGGTGTCTGTCCCCGTTGCCACCAGCTGCCCTTTGCGAACCAGAGCACTCAGTAAACCGTTAAGCCGGGACTCCAGCGCCTGCATAATGCGCGCGCGTGCACGATCAGTTTCCGGGTATTTTTCCGTCAAATCTGCGGGGCTTCGGTAAAAAAAACGAAACAGCAACAGATGGTCGATAAGCATATAAAAGTAATAGAACACGTCATCTGCGTTTAATACGTCATCAGACTTGGCCGCCAGCAGCGCCAACATGTTCTTTTGGTGCAGTTGTAACAGTGCAGCGACCATGACTTCCTTGCCTTTGTAGTGGTAATAGAGGTTGCCCGGACTAATATCTAACTCCATTGCAATATCTACACTGCTCACAGCATTTTCACCGTGTTCATTAAACAGTGCCAGAGCGGTCAATAAAATACGCTGTGAAGTCTTTATCTTGGGCTTCATCTTACATAAATACCAAATACAATTGCAGGAAACCGGCCCCCATGCCCAGCAATGCACCGGTGACAATCAGCTTCCACTCGTCCTGTTGATAGGCGGGCCGCAGCACCCCTTCAAATTCTGCCGGTGTTAACGCCTGCATGCGTTCGCAGAGATCACCACTAATGCGCAGCGCCTGATTAGCATAATCATAGGCGTAGAGAAGATATTTGTCAGAGTTTTCAAAAATTTGCTCAACCGCTAACATCTTCATTCTGTGGTAATTTTGTGACCCGACCCCCAAGGCAAAATAGGGTTGCGCCACCGCCACGTAACGCTCAATCGCGTCGTTAACATGCAGTTCAATGATCTCCAGAAGCTGGGCAGACCCTGAGCCGTGAAGAATAATGTGGGTAATATTCTGTGGCGTGATGAGCTTTCGCTCAATAATGTCTGCATATACTTCCGAGACTTCTTTCTGACGTTTTAAAAACATCCCCTGGATCGTAATCGGACCAATTTTGATTGGATTTTTAGGCTCAAAAATAATTTTTATGGCTATCCAATTGGTGGCATACCCCACCAGCAGTCCACCTAACGGAAGCAGCCACCAGGCCTGAAAAAAGTGCCACAAAAACATGGTGGGCAGGCCAAACAGAAAGCCAAAATAAAGGCCGGAGCGAATGATGAATGGAAACTCTTTGCTGCCTGCGGTGAGAAAAATTTCGTTGATAAGCTCGGGGGAATTGACCAGTTGTTCGACAACCAGCTCTTTAATATCAAGGATTTCCGTCACGTTATTCTGAAAATCCTCAACCATTTTGTGTACCACGTGTGGCATATCGTTTTCTACACGTTGATACACCAGGTTCTTACCCTGCACCGGCAGTCCCGCCCATAGAGCCGGGGCAGACTCGCTCATGACGTCGTTGACAACCTTGCGCAGTACCTGGCTCAGCCGTCGCTCGATGGCTTCCGTCAGCGCTTCTGGCTCGATGCGCCCGGCCATCTCTTCTACACTCAACAATTTCCCCAGTACAAGCTCAACCTCAATTTCTGCCATTTCACGGCGCTTGGCCGGAATGAGGCCCTGCCAGCCAAAAATCGGGCGGATACCGGTAAATTCGATGGGATAAAACATCATCTTGACGGCGAGGTAGTTTGTTACCCACCCCACTACTGCACTGATGATCGGGATGGACAGCAAACTCAGTAACTGAATATTCCATTCCATGAGCGGTGTGTCGAGTCCTGCTATTTTTTGTTATAACTTCAGGCTACTGACTGCACAGGCTTTGGTCAATCTTTTCTGGCCGTCTGAAAGCGATAAGCAGCATTATTGTGCCTACGATAAAAATTGGGTAGTGCTTTCTAATTGCTTTTTCTACACTGACGCGTAACCGGGAACTGGTTCCGGAAATTCCCAACGCGCTGGAGGTACGGCCATGGCACTTTTTAACACTCGACTAATCACACTCGAGCGTGCTATCCGACATGCATCATCTTATCAGGAATATCGCGAAGCCTGCCTGGAACACGACAAACTATCGGGCGCCGACGAATGGAAAAGTAAGGATCCGTGTCGCGATTACGACTACCGCCTGATCAGAAAACGTGTTCAGCGCTTACAGATTGCCCGCGGGAAAGGCGATGTGCATGCGCTATCATCAATCATTCATGAAGGTTTACACGGCAATCTCGGCAATATCGCCAACCCGGCGCTGCGAGAGCAATGCAAAATTGGCACTAAAACACTCATCGAGACCTTTATTGACGAAGTGGTAGGCGCCCTGAATCAAATCTTTCATGCCGATGAGCAGGAGCTGGATTTCTACGAAAAGCTCTATTTCTTCGAAGAAACTGCCCATGCCTTCGGTCGCAGCTGCCTGATGCTGTCCGGTGGGGCGGGACTGGGTGTCTTTCACTGTGGTGTGGTGAAATCACTGAATGAAAAGAACCTCCTGCCCGGCGTCATCTCAGGCGCCAGCGCCGGCTCTATCATTGCCGCCATGGTAGGCACGCGTACCCATGATGAATTACTCGACGCGCTTAATCCGGAATATATTTTTGAACGCTTCAGAGATTGGCGTAACTTTGCCGGACTGGGTAAGAAGAGCCTTTTTGATAGTGCGTCACTGGAAAATGCGCTAATCACACTGTTTGATCTTACGACATTCGAGGAAGCATTTAAGAAAACCGGTCGGCATATCACCATCACAGTGTCACCTGCCGATTTGCACCAGCACTCGCGATTACTTAATGCCAAAACCTCACCCAATGCCATTATTGCCCAGGCTGTTCGCGCGTCCTGCGCCGTGCCTGTGATATTCTCACCGGTACAGCTTAAAGCCAAAACGCCGCGGGGCGATGTCGTTCCCTATATCCCTAACCGGCGCTTCGCGGACGGTTCGCTAATGGCAGATCTGCCCTTTGAGCGATTGTCGCGACTTTACGGGGTGAATCACAGTATTGTCAGTCAGACCAATCCGTTGGCAGTTCCTTTTCTGTCCACCTTTAAAAACAGTGCGTCCTCGTGGAGCGACCTGACGTTGCGGCACCTCGGTCAGCTCGCCAAATCAAATAGCATATTTGCCATCGACATGGTGGAACGCCTGATTGATCATCGCGGTACAAAGCTGGCTATCCACAAAGCACGTTCGATCCTCGATCAACAATATGTGGGCGACATTAATATATTGCCGCGGCACCAACTACGAAGTTTGTCGCAGGTACTGGCGAACCCCACGCTGGAAAGTGTTTCGGCGTTGATTCGAAGTGGTGAAGAGTCGACCTGGCCACACATCGATGTTATTGAAAGAAATACCAAAATTAGCGAGACTTTACGGTATTATCTCGCGCAGCTTAAACAGCGAGAGGCTATTGAGCTTGGACACCGTCGTCATGCCAATAACATCCAAAAGCCCGCTTAATCGCGTAGTTATCAGTTCAACCAAAATGAGAATCCGTTTTTGTCAGTGAGTAAGAAGCTAGAAAATCCCGACAGTATTTATACGCAGCAGGTAAAGCAGGTCATAGATCTTGTCTATCCTCAGGAGTCAGGATTGGGCTCAGTGTATGAGGATGCCCGACACTTTTTCTCATTAACTCCTGAGCTGGAACATCATGTTGATGAACTCAGACAGAAATTTGACAGCCTGCAAAGCGCCGATAAACGTAAATCTTCTCAGGAAGATCTGCTGAAAAAGAAGCTGAAACAGGCGGAGAAAAAACTGGAGGATGAGCGTCTTGAGCGCATTGCCAGGCTGGATGCGGTGGCAAACAAGCTTCTTACATTATGCGATGGCGACACCTGGGAAGACACGCAACACTTAAGCGCCAAATTTCTCGGCACGGTGATGCTGTTAACCCGCGGACCGCAGGGAAGTTTTGCGCGTCAGCACCAGCGTCTTAAACCGCTGTATAAAGCGGTTCTTGCTTTACGTCTGACTGACAAAGCGCTGGACCATGGCGAAATTTCCCACCCCTACCTGTCTAAATACAAAGAGGCAGCATTGCGTTTTAAAGGCAACCGACTTTGGCAGCAAAAGTGGCAAGACGAGCTCGCTATCCCTTTGATAAAAGCGTGTATTCTTCAGGATATCGGCCTGCAGAGCACAGAAGCAATTAACATATTACGCGGTGAAGAGAACGACAAGGACGAGTTTCGGCTGCTGGATAGCGAGAGCCGCAAGGCGCTGCTTAAAATTAACTACCGGCAATCACTGCGGTATGTGACAGAAGGTCTGGGGCTGCCGGCTTATATAGGTAACGACCGTGAAGAGCGAGATCGGTTCCTGGCGTCTCAGAAGGCAGCCTGCGCATTTACTGAGCAGTTGGTAAAAGATGCTTTCATAGGCAAATCCGGCATTGGCGAAATTCTCAAAATACCCCAAATTTACGTATCCATCGTGCTGTCTACCAAAGCAGACTATACGCGTAAAGAGTTGCCTAAAGGCTATATGTTAATTGAACAGCTGGCCAAAAAAGGCGCATTGAACGCACGGCTGGCTGACGATTTTATTAAAATTGTCGGCTACTTCCCGCAAGGCTTCGGGGTGACGTTCATTCCCAAAAATGAAAAAGGGATTGAGCGTGATCATTACGAATGCGCCATCGTCACCAGTTTAAATCCCAAGCATCCTGCAGAACCGACGTGCCGCATTGCCACACGAAACCTGACCTATTTTTCGGCAGGACAGGATGAAGTTATCGCTCGGACAGCGAACCTCTATTTTCCGGCAAACCGCAAAAAACTGATGCGTATCGGTCGTGAGCGGTTAACAGAGATCATGGACAAGCTGTCGGCCAGCTTCACGCCCGATGCTATCGACGAGCTGGTCCCCAGCTATTGGGAGCCGCACGATTTCTTTTCGTTTAAAAAGCATCAAAACCTGTGGAACCGCTATTGATACAGGTTATTCAATGCACTTGCAGATAACTAAAAAGGCCGATTAGTCGGCCTTTTTAGTTGCAGACGATGTCGTTTTGCTGGTGGTCGCCGAAGAGCGTTTGGCTGGTGTTGTACTGCGTTTACGCGACGCAGGCTTGCTTGCAGTTTTACTTGACGAGCTGCCTTTCGACGATGCAGACGCTGCGGGCTTTGATGTTGAGCCTGTCGCTGCAGCCTTAGCCTGAGTTGGCTTTGTCGCAGTCTTTGACGCGCTCTGCCTGGCAGGTGTAGAGGATGCCTGAGCGTCCGCCTGCGCTTTGGCTTTACTGGCAGCCAGCAATGCTACCTGTTCCACCAGCAAATCAATTTTAACTGACAGCGCAGCCAATTGCTGTTCACGTACAGACGCCTTTTTATTACCGGAAAACAGTGAAAATAACGGGTTTGCCATTACCAGCGTTTGTATTGATGAAAATACAGAGGTTGGACTCAAAGTGTGACGAATTTGCTCGTCTACCGGTTCGCCACGCTGCTGTAACTCTTCAAACAATGCATGCGTAGCATCAAGTTGCTTGCTCACCATCCCTGTCACCTGATCAAGCTGATCGGAAACCAGATCGGCGCCGGCTGCTACCCAGCCGAGCAACGGCGATGTAGGTTTTTGGTTGGTCGTCATAACGCGCTCCTTACATGAAAGCCAAGACGAAAGTAATCCGGAGCCTGCGGCTCCGGAGCTTACTCAACTTACTTGCTGCTGTTTGCCGCCAGCTTGGCTACGGCTTCAGTCAGTGCGTCGACCTTAGCAGAGAGTTCTTCAATTCGCTGGTCGGAGGGCTCGCTGTCCAGGCCCAGTTTCTTACGAACTTCTGATACGCGATTTTCAACATCGCTGGTGGTCGACTTAAACTTACTGCGCGCGTCATCTTCCAGGTTTTCACCCTTAGACACCAGCTCGTCAAACATCTTGCTGGCTTCAGCACTCAGCTTGTCATAGCGGCCTTGTGCTTCTTCTACGCTTTTGCCGTAGGCGCCCAGACCTGCCAACCAGATTTTGCGTGCAAAATCTTCAGCCTCGTTGAATTTACCCTTGATAGTATCAGTTTTCTTGGTTGTCATAGCTATTTCCTCAGTAGGCTATCTTTGATGACAACAAGATTACGCCTTACAATTAGAAAGCGCATACTAAATAACCAGTTTTTTTATTTTTGAGAATGCAGGCCGATCATATTTCCTTCTGTGTCCTGAGCCAGCACGATAAAGCCATACTCTCCGATACTCATTTTCTCACGCTCTACCCGCCCGCCGGCGTCCGCCACTCTGGCGCCCTCGACAGCACAATCCTCACAGTTAAAATACACCATAATACTGTTGCCACCGGCCTTCATACCTGCTGCCTGCACCAGCGCACCGGATGCGCCGTAAGTATCCATATCCGAGGGAAACGCGAACATCGCAAGCTCGGCCTCATCGCCGGTATCCGGTGGAGTTAGTGCCTCCAGAGAAATACTAAAGACCGATTCGTAAAACGATCGGGCCCGGCTCATATCGTCTACATAGATTTCAAACCATCCGACTGGATTTTGCATGGCAGTGCTCCTGCTGTAATAAGAGAAGTAATAACAGATTTGGGTATAGCACAGGTGTGGTGATTTATCCCTCAACGTGGCGAGTTTTTTCCTCTGGCGATACCGCTACACCGCGTAAAAAAAAGCGCCACCCTGGGGGGCAGCGCTTTTATAAATTGTTCAGCGTGTCACAACGCTATCATTAATCGACGATATCCTTCGGCATATCTTCACGAACCTGCTGCCACACCTTGCCACTCTCTACCCCGTATTTTCTGACAGCATTGGGTACAGCATCATGATCACCCTGCTGGGCAATCTCAAGCAACTCCTGATAAAATGCTTTCGCGACATTACGCGCAGACTCATGTGAGAAAAAGTAACCACCAATACGTGAATATAAGCCTCTGAAACCATTCATCATCAGCACAAACACATTATTATTTGATGCCAGCGCCAGGTCGTGATTAAGCTGATAGTCAAACTGCGCAAATGCCAGCCCGTCTTCTTCCACATCACGGTAGCGCGCAATGATTTCGGCTGACGCCTGCGGGTTATTGCGAATTGCCCCGCGAATAAACACCGCACTTAAATTGGTCCGGGCCGCAAGCAGATTGTCGACCAGTTCGGGGATCCCCTCCTGATCGAGCCGGGCCAGTGTCTCAAGAATATTCAGGCCACAGGTTTCCCAGAAGTTATTAACCTTGGTGGGTTTGCCATGCTGGATAGTGAGCCAGCCGTCCCGGGCCAGGCGCTGTAATACTTCACGGAGCGTGGTACGGGTTACTCCGATAAGTTCGGATAACTCCCGTTCTGCTGGCAGAATAGTGCCCGGAGGAAATCGCCCGCTCCAGATCGATTCGACAATATATTCTTCTGCAAATCCTGCTGGGCTCTGAGCCTTGTAAATCATAACGTCTGCCTGCCAGTTATTGTTATTCTCAACTGATTGTACCAGATGACATTTCATTAACACAATCACTTATACGCGGGTTGCTACACTAACAAAGCTAGCTGTAAAGCGCTAACGAACGGGGTATCAATTATTATTGGCGACGCTGTCGCACCATACCCTGATAACGGCGTTTACCGCTTTCTCACCAAGGCAATTTCATGTAGTCTCTAGAGCACATAATTATAAACGACAAAACTGCCTTAAAATCGACAACTTGGCTTTAATTGCTGTGCACGTGAATTCCACTATGGAGCTCCTTCATAATGCCAGCAATATTGTTGTAGAAGGAATATCAGCACATGCAGACCTCTTTACCCTCAGCAATTTACAAAAACTTTCTGGGGCATGCTCCAGACTGGTACAAAAAAACCATTATCGCCTTTCTTTTGATCAACCCGGTGATGTTCATGGTTGATCCTTACCTTGCTGGCTGGACCCTGGTGATCCAGTTTATTTTTACGCTGGCGATGGCACTGAAATGTTACCCGCTGCAGCCGGGTGGTCTGTTACTTATTGAGGCCATGTTTATCGGTATGACCACGCATGGTCATATGATGCATGAAATTGAAGTGAACCTGGAAGTGCTGCTGTTACTGGTATTCATGGTTGCCGGCATTTACTTCATGAAAGATTTGTTGATGTACCTGTTTACCAAGCTGGTTATCAGCGTCAGAAACAAGCTGATATTGTCCTTGTCGTTCATTGTCGCTTCTGCGTTTCTGTCTGCCTTCCTTGATGCATTGACGGTGGTCGCTGTCATCATTAGCGTGGGGCTTGGCTTTTACTCGATATATCACAAGGTGGCATCGGGTAAGGAGTTTCACTCCGATCATGACCATACCTCTGATGACCATGTACACGATTTGGGCCGCAACGACCTTGAGGATTTCCGTGCATTTTTACGTAACCTGATGATGCATTCTGCCGTGGGCACCGCGTTAGGTGGTGTAATGACGATGGTGGGCGAGCCGCAAAACCTGATCATTGCCGATAAGGCGGGCTGGAATTTCCTCGAGTTCTTTATCCGTATGGCCCCGGTAACCTTACCGGTATTTGTGTTTGGCTTGCTGACAACGATTATTTTAGAAAAAGGTAAATTCTTCACCTACGGAGCGCAACTCCCTGAGGCAGTGCGTCACATACTGGTTGAGTATAACGACCATATGGACAAAGCCAGAGGCAAACGCGATACCGCCAAGCTGCTTGTTCAGGCTCTCATCGGGCTCTGGCTAATCGTCGGCCTGGCTACTCACATGGCCTCGGTTGGCCTGATTGGCTTGTCAGTTATTGTACTGGCCACGTCTATGAGTGGCGTCATTGAGGAGCATGCACTGGGTAAAGCGTTCGAGGAAGCCCTGCCCTTCACTGCACTGCTTTGTGTCTTCTTTGGCGTAGTGGCGGTCATTATCGACCAGGGACTGTTCCAGCCCGTGATCCACTGGGTACTGTCCTTTGAGGGTGAGACCCAGATGGTGATGTTCTATCTGGCCAATGGTGTCCTGTCGATGGTCAGTGACAACGTGTTTGTGGGCTCGGTTTACATCACCGAGGTGACGGCCGCGCTGCAAAACGGTGATATTACCCGTGACCAGTATGACATGCTGGCCGTCGCAATTAATACCGGTACAAACCTGCCAAGTGTAGCCACCCCCAATGGCCAGGCCGCCTTTTTATTCCTGCTGACCTCTGCCATTGCGCCACTGCTGCGCTTGTCCTATGGTAAAATGGTGTTAATGGCACTGCCCTATACCGTGGTCCTGACCATTGTTGGTCTGGCCGCTACCTACCTGGGGCTGGCAGATGCCACAGATATGCTATACAACCTGCATCTTATTGAACATCATTCAGCGACAGAAGCGGCCGCCGGGGCCAGCACACACTAGGAACCGATATGAAAGCTGTATTCCAAACACTAAGCCGCTGGGCAGAACACAAATCATCCTGGTTAGTGTTAATGCTGTCCGCGGTCAGTTTAATTGCCGCCGCCTTGTATTTTCAGTACGCCATGGGGCTTACCCCCTGCATCATGTGCATTTATCAGCGCACGGCGGTGTTTGGCATAGCGCTGTCTGCGTTGCTAGTGGTAATTAAAAATAACGGCTTTACACGGTTACTGGGGTTTGCCGGCTGGGGTGTATCAGCGGTTTGGGGCTGGCTAATTGCCCGCGAACATATTGATATCCTTACCGCGCCCAATCCATTTTTTGCGACCTGCGACATCGTGCCAAACTTTCCCTCATGGTTGCAGTTGCATGACTGGTTGCCAGCGTTGTTTGCCGCCGAGGGCGATTGTCTGGAAGACAGCTGGCAATTTATGTCGATGGGCATGGCTGAGTGGATGCAGATTATTTTTGCCCTTTACACCATCACCTTCGCGCTGATATTTGTCTCACGTCTGGTGGATAAGAAGCCATTTTGATCGATCTCACGGTACTCCCCTCCCGCCTTCCACCTATTCAGGCCGTGGAGGGTCAGGTGCAGATTCAGCGTATCGCGCAAAAGCACGCTGATATGCTTGGCCTTGCGGGCCAGCAGTCAGCGCCACATGTACGTCCGTGGCTAGGTAACGCGCTGTGTCCGGCTACGCCAGCGGCAAGTAAGCAATGTATTGCGGACATGGAAATGCAGCGGGAGCGGGGCTATGGGATCACCTATCTGCTGATTGACAATGATCAGTGCCTGGGAATGGGATTGATAAACTATATACACCCCGTACACTTAACCGCCAATCTTGGTTTCTGGCTGCGCCCTGATGCCTGTGGCAAAGGCCTTGCCACTGCGCTGTGTAAGGCACTCATGAAGCTGGCATTTTCTCAAATGGGGCTGCACAGACTGGAATGTCTGGTTGAGCCCAATAATAAGGCCAGTCTACGGGTAATTAACCGTCTCGGAGGCGAGAAAGAAGGATTGTGCGTCAGGCGAATTTTCGGCCGTGACGCGTTGCTGTATAGCTTTACCGACGGTTAATCAATATCCTCCAGTGGCCACAGTGCAATATAGTCTTCAAAATGTTCCAGCGACACATTCGCCTCATCCACGGTTTTGCCGCGTACCGACATCCCGTTTTTATGCATGGCGCCTTTCTTTCCTTTATTTAGCAGAGGGTGCCAGGACGGCAGGCCCCGACCTTCATAGAGCCGGCGGTACGAGCAACTCGGCGGCATAAAGAAAATATCCTTAAGGTTATCCTTGGTGAGTTTCACACAGTCTGGTACCAGTTCTGTACGTTTCTCGTATTGGCTGCACTGACAACTCCTGGTGTTTAATAGTGTGCAGACGATGCTGGTGTAATGCACCTGTTCGCCGTCATAAAGCACATCAGTAGGACTGGCCTCGTGGCTGTCCTCATCATCAATGAATTTATGCAGACAACATTTTGCGCAGCCGTCACACACCGCTTCCCACTCTGCATCTGTCATCTCTTCTAACGATTTGGTTTCCCAGAAAGGTACTGTCATTACCCTGCTACCTGCGTATTAATACTGAGTTTGTCGTCGAGTGTTGCCGTCAGCCTGTCCTGTGGCTGCAATGGGCCCACTCCGCGTGGTGTGCCGGTCAGGATCACATCGCCCGCGTCCAGCGAAAACTGAGATGACATGTATGCAATAAGCGGAACAATTGCATGCAACATATTTGCACTGTTGCCCTGCTGACGTCGCTCCCCGTTGACCGACAGCGCAAAGTCGATACTCTCAAACCCGGCAAACCGGCTCTTAGGAATAAACTGAGATAACGGGCAGCTAAAGTCGAAAGCTTTTGCACGCTCCCACGGATGGCCCTGTTGTTTAAGCTTGCGCTGTAGGTCACGCAATGTCAGATCCAGGCCCAGCCCAACGCCCCAAATTGCACTTATCACGTCATCGTTGCTGGCATTACACAGCGGTGTGCCTAGTAAGATGGCAAGCTCCAGCTCATTGTGGCATTCACCACTGTCAGCTGGAATACGCAACGGCTCAGCAAGGGCACACATCGCCGCGCGTGGCTTCATAAACAGCAGTGGCGATGAGGGAGCTGATGACTGCATTTCCTCTATGTGATCCTGGTAGTTCTTGCCCACACAGACCACCTTACCTACCGGCAAATCTACCGGTCCGCCAACTTCATCAAGGTGTTGGTACATTGTCAGTAGCCTCGTTTAATACGATCAGATAAATAACCGACTGACACCCCAAAATAGAGCGAGCGGTTCCACTTCATCAGAGTATGGAAATTCTGATAAACCAGATAAATACGGCCATCGCTGCCATCGGGCATGATCAGTGACGCGGTAATATCGTTAGTTGGTAAATCGGTGAGGTTATAGCGTCTGACACCCGCCTGCTGCCACTGTGACAGCGGCTTGCGGACGGCAAGTCCGGTGTCGAGCCTGTCTGCGTCACCCTTAACTTTCACCTGTCGCCCCCAGGTCAGCGCCTCGTTCCACCCTTCCGACGCCAGAAAATTCGCAATCGACGCGAAGACGTCAGCTTGCGAACTCCAGATATCTTTCTTGCCGTCACCGTCATAATCGACGGCGTAAGTCAGAAATGAGGTCGGCATAAACTGGCTCTGCCCCATAGCACCGGCCCAGGATCCTAAAAACGCCTGAGGATCGGCATGGCCTTCTTCAAGGATCGTTAGCGCGGCAAAAAACTGCTTTTTGAATAAGCTTTCACGGCGTCCTTCATAGGCCAGCGAGGCGAGCGCGCTGAGCACATCGTGCTTTCCCTGGATTCGCCCAAAGTTCGACTCATTGCCCCACAGCGCAACGATAAAGCGTGGCTGAACGCCATATTTTTTGCCCACCTCATTCAGCAGCGCCCGGTTTGCCTTGAGTTTATTCACAGCCTGTTCGACTTTCCAATCCGGTACCCGGGTAGTAAGGTAATCATCCAGTGTAATTTTTTTCTCAGGCTGGTTTTTATCAGCAGAAATTACTGTAGGACGAAACGCGATGTTCGATAACACCTCGTCCAGCCAAATCCGGTCAAAGCCTTTTTGCACGGCCGCATCTTTCAGCGACACCACATACTCGTCAAAACCGGCCTGAGTTCTTTCCTTTGCCTGACCACTCATCGCGACAGCCATCAACAGGCAAACACATAATCGCCTTATCATTCACGCTCCTCGGGTTTTGGACTTAATCCCAGACTTACCCGATGGGCAGTGAGTAAATCTTCTTCTTTGGGTGGCATTTGCAAGTAATAACCTTTCTCTTCAATGGC
>CAZDUT010000005.1:0-37224 GCA_964508695.1 uncultured Alteromonas sp. | reverse complement strand
GCAGTATTCAATCTTCCACCGACCGATGAGCGCTCCAGTCCCACTTTTTCCAATCCGTTATCCAGCCCCACCAGTGCGTCTTTACGTGCATTATCATATGCGTCGTCGGACAATCCTGGCGTTGATAATGCCAGATACAAATCGTTAACGGTCTCAGCCAGATTCTTTTTCTCTGACGGGTTCAGGGAAAACTCTGCAGTATCACCCGGTGTGCCAGTGATTTTGAATTCCATCCCGTTGAGCGTGAAAGGCTCACCAGACGTAAAGTCAGACGTTCCGACCACATTACCTGTGCTGACATTGGTCATTTCAATAGTGCCGCCGGCCTGAATGCGCAGCTGGAAATCGTTGTTGGCGGGATTGACACCATCGTAGTTATTGGCATAAAAGGCATCGAAGGTTTGCTGCTCAGCCACAGTAGACGACGAAACCGTTGCAGTGGAAAGCGGATCAACCGTAAAGTCACGGCGGGCCATCACATTTTCAAACACCTCCAACCCGCTGGAAGATGACTGAACTCGCGTACTGTCAGACAGCTGCACAAAGTTTTTGCCACCGTCACCATTAAAACGAATGGTGTTACCGCTTGATGCCGGATTCATAGTAAACGCCTGGGTACCGGCCTGGTGTCCGGAATAAAGATAATTGCCGTCGGCATCTTTGCTGTTCATCAGATCAAACAGTTCATCACGGATCTGTTTTAACTCTATCGCCACCGCGTTGCGGTCAGAATCAGACAATGCGCCCGATCCCGCCTGCACGGCTAATACCCGTGCGCGGTTTGCCGCATTAGTCACACCGCTGAGCACGGTTTCCTGTTGTTCAAGCGAACTGGTCAGCAGGTCGTTGTTGCGCTTATATTGGCTCAGCTGATCGAGCTCTTCGGTGAGGCGCAGTACCTTCGTCGCACCCACAGGATCATCAGAGGGGCTGTTGATTCTTTTACCCGTAGACAACTGCTCCTGGGTCTCAGTCAACTTCTGTTGATTGTCCATGATGGAGCGAATATTCTGATTGTAAATCTGACCTGTCGATATACGCATTATCAGTTACCTGGCTGCTTGCAGTATGGTGTTAAATAAATCCTGGGCAGTAGACAGTATTTTCGCCGATGCCGCATAAGACTGTTGAAAGCGGATAAGGTTTGCCGCCTCTTCATCAAGGTTAACGCCTGAAACAGAATCAAACCAGTTTTCTGACTGCGTTTTCATTGCTTCTGCCGCCCTTAACGATGTATCGGCAGTAGCAGCCTGTTCTCCAACTTTTCCTACTAATGATGCATAAGCATCGTGCGCTGAGCGCTGTGGATTCGACGGTTCATCACTGAGCTGGACCAGTTTGGCATCCTGCAAGTCCGCCATCTTAAGCACATTGGAATTGTCCGCAAAGCCATTCGTGTTATAACTGAATGAGAAGCTGTCTCCCGCCTGAGGTACACCTTCAAGGCTCATGTCATAGCCCGGATAGCCATTCGAGAAAGCGGCTGGCCAGCCCGCACTTCCCTCGGCCTGCTCCAGCAGGTTGTTATAGTCAGAGACCCCGCTCACGGTGGTAATCAGATTTGAACTGCTGTCGTACACTTCAAATTCAGTAGCAGACGTAAATCGGATTTGCGCAGGTGCCCCAAGCCCCGGCGCGGGTGAACTGCCTACACCATGCATGCCACCATTGCCATCAAAGGCCGAACCAGCCGTACCAACCTCAGTATTGGTAACCTCAATGCCCGACACCGATGCGTTGCCCAGGTTGCCAATTGCGGGCTCGACCCGAATCGGTGCGGCAAACGCCAAATCTTCCGCCCGACCGGTGGCCAGCTGTATGTTCACGCCCGCATCTTTGGTTGGCTGTAACAAGAATTCATCATCGACACTGTAGCCGCCGGCATCGGTAAACTGGATCTCAAACCCGCCTTGCAGCAAAGTGCCGGACATTTCGGTATACCCGGCAGCATTCAGCGAAATGGTTTCTACCAGGGGTGTGCCTGCTGCATTGGTTTTGATCGTTCCATCCGCATTCAGCAAGGTGACTTCAACCTCATCCGGCACGCCACCGGTAACACTCGTGACCCGGACATTGTAATCGGCATCAGTCAGCAAATTGCCTTTGCCGGCGGTGACCCGGCCTTCGACCGACAGATTACTCTGCGAATCATAGGGCAGACCGTCTACCACAGGCAGCGTAAACAAGTCGCCGCCAAGCTGACCATCCAGATCCATACCCAGCCGGTTTTGCGAATTCATCGCATCGGCAAAGGCCAGGCCGATTTGACCGATGTCCCGCTGCGCAGGGCCAAGCACCTCGTCACGAAAGCGGAATAAACCGCCAAGTGTACCGCCTAGCTGTGACTCATCCAGCGCGATGGTGGTGGGCTTTTTAGGGTCGGTAAAATTATTGGTCAGTTCAAGCTCTTTGAAACTGAGGTCAGCTTCAGTACCTACCTGTACAACATTGAATGAGCCATTTTCCAGTACCAGCGAGTCGCCTGAGGTAAGATTAATCGCCAGCGCGCCCTTTTGGGTGGTGCTTTCACGCACTTCAATGGACATAATCGACGCCAACTCATTGATTGCCTGGTCGCGCTCGTTCAGCAAGGCACTGGGCTCATCGCCGCGGGCATTATTGCCGTAAGCAACCTGAATGGCTTCGTTTAGCTGGCCAATATTCTTGATAAGCGAGTTGGCGCGGTTAATCTCACTGGAGAATTCAAGGTTCAGCTGCTTCTCTTTTTCCGCCATGTAGCCGTTTAACGTGTCCATGCGGCGCAGCAATAGCTCAGCGCTCGATAGCACCTGCTCACGTGAGGCAAGATTGGTCGGGTCATCGGCCGCCGTTTGTAACGACGCATAAAACTTACTCAGGCCAGAGGACAGCGAGTTTGCATCATTGGCGAGAATGTTATCCAAGCGACTTGCGTGTTCGCTGAACGCTTCAAGCTCACCGACCGATGTGATGTCGCGGCGAAGCTGGTTTTGTGCAAACACATTGATGATACGCTCGGTACCGCCCACTTCGACGCCATATACATTGCTGTCATCCATGAAGGCACGCTCACGCACATACCCTTCGGTGTTAACATTTGCAATGTTTTTACTGGTGGTTTGCAGCAACTTGTTGCTGGCCATCACACCACTGTTGGCAATGGAAAAGAGATCTGCACCACTCATGATTACCTGTCGCTCCTTTCACGGCTACCTGTCAAGGCAACATGCCTTTCAGTCTGTCGCCGTTATACACTGACATAATTTTATCGGCGTAGGCCGGGTCTGTAGCGTAGCCTGCCCGCTGCAATGACTCGGCATAACTCCGGGCGTTTTCTCCCCGTTCTAATGCCTCACGATAGCGTGGCTGCTCGGCAATAAACCTGCCGTAGTCACTGACGGCATCTTCCAGCGAATCATAGGCGCGAAACGACGCTTTCTGACGACTGGGTACCTGACCATTAAACTCCAGCGTATCTACCACTGCCGCACGCCCCTGCCAATTGCTACCTGCTTTAATACCAAACAGATTGTGACTGCTATTACCCTCACCATCATGAATGACGTACTGTCCCCAGCCTGTCTCTACGGCGGCCTGAGAGATAATCGCTTTAGCGTCTATGCCAAACTGCTTTGCCACTTTTTCTGCATGCGGCTTAAGCGCCGCAACAAACTCATCAGGTGAGTCGAACATTGCCGCCTTATAAGCTGCCTTGCTGCCTTTACTGGCAGAATTGAGCACACTGTCCGCCGCCTCACTGAGTTTTTCCCGGCGCGCCCGGTTCAGTGAAGCGATATTGCCATCACTGCGAACCAGACTGCCCGGGGTATAATTTTCGTCTTTTTGACCTAATTGCTTAATGATCAAGTCGGCCAGGCCGAGCCCCTTGCCGGAAGACAAGTCGGTCGCCAGCTGCTGATCATGCATGTCGCGGTAAAACTTCATTTGCTCAGAGTTAAACGGGCTGTCCTCATCGGCGATAGCGTCCTGCGCTTTACGCATAGACTTCAGCATCATCTGAACAAAAATGGCCTCAAACTGATTTGCCGCTTCTTCCAGAACTTTTTCGTCGCCGGAAGCGATTGCTTCGCGCATCTTATTAATGCCGCCCAGATCATGGACATTACGCGACATTTCCAACTGAGTCTGCGTGCTGATTGCGTCCATATCAGATCACCACCAGCTCGCCATGCAGAGCACCAGCCTGACGCAATGCCTCAAGGATCGCCATTAAGTCACCAGGGGCCGCCCCCACTTCATTGACGGCTCTGACCAAATCATCGAGTGTGGTTCCCGGCTGAAAGTTAAACATCCGGCTGTCGGCTAAGTCGACATCAACAATGGATTGGGTTGTGACTACCGTGTCGCCGTCCGCAAGCGCGTTTGGCTGAGACACCTGCTGATTTTCAGAGATGGTTACAGTCAGGCCACCATGGGTTATGGCCGCAGGCATCAGCCTCACATCACGCCCTATTACAATGGTACCGGTGCGACTGTTAATGACCACACGGGCCGGTGCGTCAGCAGGTGTAAACTGAAAGTTTTCCAGCGTAGCCAGAAAGCCTACACGCTGACCAATATCACGCGGGGCAGACACTCTTACTGAGGCAGCGTCAACCGGGGTGGCAATAACATAGCCCTGGTCCGGTTGCGCACCCAGTTTGTTGTTAATGGTATCGGCTAACCGTTTGGCGGTAGAAAAATCCGGATAGTGCAAATTCAGTGTGAGGCTATCGCCATTAGCGAAGCCCGACGGCACCGCCTGCTCGACCATTGCACCATTAGGAATACGCCCTACGGTTGGGGTATTAACCACAACGCGCGAGCCGTCTGCGCCTTGTGCGCCAAAGCCGCTGACTACCAGGCTGCCCTGAGCGACCGCATAGACTTTGCCATCGACCCCTTTAAGAAAGGTCTGCAATAAAGTGCCGCCCTGCAGGCTGCTGGCTTCACCCACAGATGATACTGTGACATCAATCGTTTGCCCGGGTTTGGTAAAAGCGGGTAATTCGGCATGTACCGCCACCGCTGCCACATTCTTAATTTTAGGTTTGATGTTGGAGTCCAGGCTGATACCGAAATTGGTCAGCATGGTCCGGAAGCTTTGCTCGGTAAACGGGCTTTGCTCACCCGTCCCGGGTAGACCAACAACCAACCCATAGCCAATTAACTGGTTACTTCTTACGCCCTGAATACTCGCGACATCCTTGATGCGCTGGGCGTAACTACTGGCAGCGGTAAGCAGCAGCGTTAACGTAAATATCGCTAAAAACTGTTTCATTTCAGACTCCTACAGCGGCCACCATTCAGAAGAAAAGAAGCGTGTCAGCCACCCTTTCTCTTGCGAACGAGCAAACGAACCGGTACCACTGTACTGAATGCGGGCATTGGCAATCTTGGTTGACAGGATTTCGTTGTCCGGACTGATATCTGCCGGACGCACAATGCCGGTTAAACGAATATACTCATCGCCATGGTTGAGTGTCAGCCACTTTTCACCGCGGATCACCAGGTTCTGATTAGGCAAAACGTCAACTACCGTGACGGAAATAGCGCCGTTGAGACTATTGCTCTGGTTTGCCTGTGCATCACCGGCAAAGTCCTGTCCGCCGCTGACGCCCAGCTGAATAGACTGCGACCCGATGTTGATTGCATCACCGCCCAGGCCGGTAATCGGCTGAAGGTCAACGCTGGTTTCCTTGGAGGTGGTTGTCCCCGCGGTTTTTGTGGCGTTGGTATTCTCACTTAAGGTCACGGTGATGATGTCGCCAACCCGTCGTGCTGTTACATCCGAATACAGGCTGTTCGCCATATGCGGTCTGAACAGGGCCCCGTCTTCGACAATCTGATCACGCGGATAATTGGGCACCACTGGCGCAAACGACGGATCGTTCGCCTGTACCGGTGGCTTGGGCGTGCTGGAGCACGCGCCAATCAACAACGTCAGAATAACCACGCTAAACACACGCATAATACTACCCGTTAAAGTTGCTGAATCACCTGGCCGAGCATCTGGTCCACTGATGAAATGACTTTTGAGTTCATCTCGTACAGTCGCTGACTTTCTATCAGATTAACCAGTTCTTCGGTTACGTTAACGTTGGAGGTTTCCAGCGTACCCTGTGAAATCGTCCCCAGGCCTTGCAGCCCTGGAATTCCCTGAATGGGTGCACCACTTACGGCTGTTTCGACGAACAAATTCTGGCCTACCGGTTGCAAGCCGCTGGGATTGATAAAGTCTGAGACATTCAGCTGACCGAGTACCTGAGGCTCGGCCTGACCACGGATCGTGGCGCTAACCTCACCATCCTGAGAAATGGTAATTTGCTGTGCATCTTCCGGTACGGCAATTTCAGGTTGCAGCAGGAAACCGGCACCCGGTGTCACAATTTGTCCCTGGTCGTTCAGGGAAAACTGTCCGTTGCGGGTATAAGCAATGGTGCCGTCTGGCTGCAGTATTTCAAAGTAACCACGCCCCTGAATCGACATATCCAGCGCATTTTCAGTGGTCTGAAGATTTCCCTGGGTATGCGCTTTCTGTGTCGCTACCACTTTAGACCCCGAGCCAAGCATCAGACCGGATGGCATTTCTGTGTCTGCCGACGACCGGCCACCAGGCTGGTTTATATTCTGATAAAGCAAATCTTCAAATATCGCCCGGTCTTTCTTAAACCCGACGGTCGAGGCGTTTGCCAGGTTATTCGATACGACTGACACATCGGTTTGCGCTGCGTCTAAGCCTGTTTTACTGATCCATAATGCTGGATGCATATCCCCCTCCCACGTTGCATAATGCTTGCAACTGTCGTTGGTGACTCATTAAATAATTCTCAGCAGCATGTTGGCGCGCTGATCCAGTGTTTCTGCCTGCTTCATCATTTTTACCTGCATTTCATAATGACGTTGCTGGCTCATCATATTGACCATTTCATCAATGGCATTAACGTTTGATCCTTCGAGCATCCCCGACATGACTCTGACGTTTTCGTCAGCCTGTGCGGGGGTGCCGTCCTGTAGCCTGAACAGGCCGTCGGTGCCTCGCTTGATATCCCTGACATCCGGGTTTACCAGCTTAAGCCGCCCCACTTCCTCAGACACATTCTCCGGTGCGCCTAAAGGCCGGGTAGAAATCGTGCCGTCATTGGCAATATCGAGATTGTCCAATGGCACCGGCAAATAAATAGGACCTCTGTCGCCAAGCACGACGTTGCCATTCACGTCTGTCAATATTCCGTCGTCGCCCAGTTGGAAATTACCGTTGCGGGAATAGGCCTCGCCTCCGGTCTCATCCTGCACGGCAAACCAGCCATTGCCCTGGACCGCCACATCGAGTTCCCTGCCGGTCGTTATCATCGGGCCGGACTCATAATTATTACTGGGACTTTCGGTCATTGAAAAAACACGGGACGGCAAACCTTCGCCGTAGGCCGGCATTGCCCTTGCCTGTTCCAGTTGAGCTTTGAAGCCTGTGGTTTGTGCATTGGCCAGATTGTTAGCCCTGACACTGGTGCCCATAAGGTCTTGTTTGGCGCCACTGGCAGCGATGTAGAGTAGTTTATCCATGACTGACTTTTGACGATGGTGAATGAATTACCATCAATACTTGCAATACCAATGCCAGAATAATAAGTCGGAAGATAAACAGTGCAGGAAATGAAAAGGCCGCAGTTATTGCGGCCTTGGAGATGACTGACTATCGAATGTTGAGGATAGTCTGGTTGAGCTGGTTATTCACTTCCAGCGCACGGGAGTTCGCCTGGAAGTTTCGCTGTGCAATGATCATGTCAATCAATTCGGTTGTCAGGTTGACGTTTGCCTGCTCGAGCGCGGATGAATTGATTTCCCCGAAGGTTCCTGTGGTCGCTTCGCCCGCCAGCGCTTCCCCTGACTCTATGCTTTCCTGCCATTGGGTGGAACTTTGCTGGGTCAGACCCTGTTCATTGGAAAAGCGTACCAGAGCAACCCGGACAATAGGCTCAGAAGTCCCGTTGGAGAACGTCGCACGAACCAGGCCATCAGGACCAATATCGATACCTGTCAGTCGTCCCACCGGCAGTCCGTCCTGCTCCAGCGAGGTAACCTCAAACCCAGAGGCAAACTGTGTAGGCTCATTGGGGGTCGCGCCGCCTGGCGTCAGGTTAAAATCAATACTGATACGCTGATCATCGTCCGAGCCGTTGGTCAGAATGCCGGCCCCCAACGCTTCTGTCTGAATTTTAAAGTCAGCAGAGGTATTTCCGTCCGGTGACTGGATACCTATGAAGTCCCCGCCCTCACTGAATTGCATTTTGGCTGCACTGACCAGGCTGCCCGCGGCAGCATTCCCGATGGAAATGGTTGCCGGATCGGTCGGATCTGAGTCTGACCCATCAGCATTGGCCATATCTACCAGCTGATCATCAACCGCAGCCGCTACAAACCACTCATTCTCTACCGCCGGATCGCTATCTTTAATAAAGTAATAGGTCATAACGTGGCTATCACCCAGCGAATCATAGACGGTCACTGACGTTGAGTCGTTGTAGGTCAGCGGATCTTCAGGATCGAATTGTGCTGGATCCAGCGCCTGATCACCGGCTGGCAGGTTCATTCGGATATCGACTTCCGAAGTTGCCTGAGGTGAACCCGATGAGTCAGGTATGCGCACAGGCTGAGTGGTACTCAGTGCCACTGATGCGCTGCTTCCATCGGCATTGACCGGGAAGCCCATGAGGTTGTCACCGTTGCTGTTTACCACAAAGTTATTGTCGTCCAGTTTAAACTGACCAGCACGGGTGAACGAATAGTCCCGCGAATTAATCTCAGGCACGGTTGCGAAAAACCCGTTACCGGTGATCGCCAGATCCAGTGCGGTATTGGTAAACTGAAGGCTGCCCTGAGAAAACTGCTGAGCAACATCCTGAGTAAGCACACCGTCACCCACTTTAGTCTTTCCGCCGGCCAGCAATGAGGCGGCGTACACATCGCCAAATTCTGCCCGTGACTCTTTAAAACCAACGGTGTTGACGTTGGCGATATTATTCGAGGTGACATCCAAATCTTTTTGTGCGGCGGATACACCACTTAATGCAATATTAAAAGACATTGTTCACTTACTCCTGCTAACTACCGA
Source organism: uncultured Alteromonas sp. (assembly GCA_964508695.1). GTDB lineage: Bacteria > Pseudomonadota > Gammaproteobacteria > Enterobacterales > Alteromonadaceae > Alteromonas. Next base: position 28,133 of record CAZDUT010000005.1, on the reverse strand, counting down.
TTTGGATGACGTCTTCAAGATTAATACTTACGTCACCGTCCAAATTCAAAATTACACCCTGATTAGCCCCGGCCAGACTGACACTGCCAACATGGCGGTTCATGGCCGTTGAAATCTGCACGCCTTCGTTACCTACTTCGCCGGTGGCAGAGACAACATATTGCCCAGGCGGCATAATATTGCCGCGTTGGTCAGTCCCGTCCCAGGCAAACTGAATATTGCCGGCATTCTGCGTGCCTGCATCAATGGTCTTTACAATTTCACCGTACTGGTTTTGCACCGTGATCTTCATGTTCTGAACGGTTTCTTCGTTAACCACCACACCGGACAGTCCCTCACCGGCGGCACCCATGAAACCGACGTTACCCTCTACCAGTACATCCTGACCAATCAGGCTTGAGGCCTGAAGCGCCTGATTAGACGTCATTGAGGTAGCGAAGTTATCGAACTTCTCATTCAACGATGAAATACCATCAGCCATGCTGAAAGATGTCATCTGGGCCACCATCTGATCGTTATCCACCGGCTTGGTGGGATCCTGATTAGCAAGTTGCTCGGTAAGCATGCTGAAAAAATCTTCCTGAGACAGCTTCTGCTCTGAACCGTCTGCGACTTTGACTTTTTCTTCCTGCCAGTAGAGATCGTTTTTACTTTTGATCCCAATATTATCGATACTATTCACGGTTAATTCCTCAAGCCCGGAGCCGGCAAATTATTGGCCACCGCCAAGTTGCAGTACGCGGCGAAAAATACGTTTAGTGGTATCAGCGACCTGAACGTTGGTTTCATATGACTTTGACGCGGAGAGCATGTTGGCCATTTCTTCAACAACATTGACATTTGGCTTGTAGATATAGCCATTTTCATCGGCCATCGGGTTGTTCGGCGCATATTCCACTTGCAGCGGAGCGTTGCTTTCAACAATTCCTTTAACCTGCACGCCTACGCCTTTGCTCTGATCCTGGGTGGCACGCTGTAACTCGGCGGCAAATACTGGCTGGCGGGCACGGTACGTTTCATCGTAGCTGCTGCTCACGCTATTGGCATTAGCGATATTACTGGCGGTAGTATTTAATCGAACACTTTCCGCTTCCATACCCGTGCTGGATATAGACATTACATTAAATAAACTCATTAGCCCTGTCCTCCGCTAATTGCTTTTTTCATGCCTTTGATTTTGCCATTCAAAAACTCCACGCCGGCCTGATAGCGCATCCCGTTATCCAGGAAGTTATTTCGCTCACGCTGCACTTCGACCGTGTTGCCGTCTCCGGTGTCAGCTTGCGTGGGGATCCGGTATTGCAGTTCATGCGCAGAAACCGACCGTCCCTGCATATGTTTGTCGCTGGTGCGCACCATTTCATGACCCTGACCGGCACGCGCAGACTTCATCGCTGACGCGAAGTCGATATCGCGCGCCTTGTAACCAGGCGTATTGGCGTTTGCCAGATTTCCTGCAATTACTTCCATTCGCTCATTGCGAATTTTAAGCGCGTTTTGATGAAACGACGTCAGCTTGTCAAGATTGATAGCCATAAAGCACACTCCTACATTTGTGAGGAGTGTAGCAAGGGGAGTGCCAACTATTAGTCAGCGATAGGGATTAGTTAGGCTTTCCGCTGGTAATAAAGGCCTGGGTGGCATTTAACCATTGAGTAAAGGTCGCCAGCACTGCTGATAGATTCTGACGCGCCAAGAAAAAGTATGCCGTCAGACTGCAGGGAGGCGGCAATTTGTTGCAGTATCTTTTGTTTGACCGCGCCGGAGAAGTAAATCAGTACGTTACGGCAAAACACAATATCAAAGCGGCCAAGCCCGGCATACGAATGCAGCAGGTTAAGGCTTTTAAATGTCACCATCCGTCTGACTTCAGGCTTAACCTGTAACTGACCGCTGCTGTGTGGTTGGAAATGTGCGTCCCGACGCTGAGGGGACAATCCCCGTGCGAGTGACAATTCGTCATACACGCCCTCCTCACACTTTTTCAGCATTGAGGCCGACAGATCCGTGGCCACGATCTCAATACCATTACGAAAAGCGCCGGGATTCTGGCGTTTGTATTCCAGTATTGCCATGGCTATGGAATACGGCTCCTGACCAGACGAACAGGCGGCGCTCCATATACGCACTCTTTGCTGTTTGGCTGCCAGTGCTGGCAGAATACGACTGCCGAGTAAATTAAACGGGTAATTATCGCGAAACCACAGCGTTTCGTTAGTGGTCATCGCATCAATGACACGCTGTAACAAACTGCGGTCCCGGCCACGTATTGCCGTCTGAATGACATCATCGAGGTTGTCATAATCAAATTCGTAGAGTAAGCCAGAAAGCCGGCTTCTCACCAAATACTGTTTATTGTCACCCAGCACGATGCCGCATTGCTGCTCAAGAAAATGCCCAAATGCACGGTAGCTTTCCTGAGATACTTCTTTATTTTTCAACCCTGAATAGCTCCGTTAGTCGCCAGTCGTTTGTAGCCATTTCTGTACGGCGGTTGCAAGCTCATCAGGATGAAATTTCGCGATAAAGTCATCAGCCCCGACTTTCTGAACCATGGCCTGGTTAAACACGCCACTTAGCGATGTATGTAACACCACGTGAAGCTTTTGCAGCTCCGGCGTGTTTTTAATTTCCGCCGTGAGTGTGTACCCGTCCATTTCCGGCATTTCGATGTCAGAAACCAGTACGCCGACTTTGTTCGTCACATCGCCGTACTCTTCAGCAATCTGCTTAAGACGTGTTAGCGCTTCCATCCCGTTTTTGGCCAGCTCAATTTCCAGGCCGAGCGACGTCAGCGCCTTCTTAACCTGGTTACGGGCAACGGATGAGTCATCGGCGATGAAAATAATCTTATCTTCGTACCCTTCGGTCGACAGACCTGCTGCCACATTTTCACTGACTTCGGCATTTAGCGGCGATATTTCATTAAGAATTTTTTCTACGTCGAGGATTTCTATGAGTTCATTTTCAACTTCGGTAACCGCCGTCAGATAACTGGCACGTCCGGTACCCTGCGGAGGCGGCATAATGGCATCCCAGTTGGTATTGATAATGCGTTCCACAGCACCAACCAAAAAGCCCTGTACCGACCGGTTATATTCTGCAATAACCACGAACGCGGTCGACAAATCTTCAATACGCTTGCCGCCGGTTGCCATACTTAAATCAATGACCGATATGGTTTGCCCTCGAATGTGCGCCACACCCCGTACCAGAGAGTTAAGTTTTGGTATAGAAGTCAGTTTAGGGCATTGCAAGACTTCCCTGACTTTAAATACATTAATACCGAACCGCTGCCTTCCGTTTAACCGGAATAGCAGCAATTCCAGACGATTCTGCCCAACCAACTGCGTTCGCTGGTTAACTGAGTCTAATATTCCGGACATGCGTCACCTCTAAAAAATACTGGGCATGATGTTTGCGTACACACCCTATTAAAACCATAACACCATTAAATTTGCTGTAAACCGCCATAAAAATGACGCCAGGTGTGATGAAAACTGCCATTGGATTGGCGGCGGTCAGGCCTGGTGTGCCGGATTTACCAATAGTGGTAATCATAGACAAAATGACATCAACTGAATATGAAAATGTGATTATGAGTAATGTAAAGTATATAACCATGAATGCCATTACAGGTCTGCTGCTGGTTGTCGGCCTGATTAATCCGGCGACGGCCTCTGAGCGCCATCATGCCATTGAAAATGGCGTGGAGCGCTATCTGAAGGAGGCACTGCACAGTGACGATATTGATACGCAAGTACATATTGAGGTGGTCAGCATTGATAACCGTATCGCTATACCGCAATGTAATGAAGGATTTGATTATTACGCTGACGACGACTCACTCAGCCAGTCCTACATCTCAGTACGAGTCAGCTGTCGCAACAATGACTGGTATCTTTTCTCCAGTGCCCAGGTATCACGGACGCGACAAATCGTCGTGACAGCTGGCATGGTAAGTCCCGGTACCGTACTCACTTCAGAAAATCTGCAACTTGCCGATATTGATGTTAAGCGCTTACGACACACCGCATATTCAGATTTGCAGCAGTTGGTGGGAGCCAGAATGAAGCGCCGCGTGCGTGAGGGCAGTCCGGTTCAGGCAAATATGTTATGCTTCGTGTGTAAAGGTGATCGGATCACCATCACGGCGCAGACAGCAGGCATGCAAGTGAAAACAGCCGGGATTGCGCAACAGGATGGCGTGGTGGGTGATACCATCAAGGTGGTCAACGCCAGTTCACAGAAATCTGTTATCGCTGAAGTTGCGAGTGCACAAACCGTTGTGGTCAATCTATAATCCATTTTTGTGCGTATGTAGTCCAGGCAATTGCCACAGGTAGCATTGCGGATGGATCGTAAGTAAAACAATTCCTGTGTTTTATTAAAATTTCCCTAAAGATTTGCTGTCGCCGGTCGATACCCCTAGTGAGGTGAATTAAGGTAGTGGTGTTTTTCTATGGCAATTAACAACGTAAATAACAGTGGTGTGACTAAAACACCATTGGACAATAGCAAGGTCAGTCAGCAAGGCCAGAATCAGGCCACGCAGCAACACGCTGCGGCGAAAGCCGATGCGGCGAGCGTGCCACGTCAGGATTCGGTATCGCTCACGCAATCTGCACAGCAGCTGAATCAGGTTCAGAAGCGCAGCGCGGAAGCGCCGATTGATCAGGAAAAAGTGGAAAAATTAAAGAAAGCGATTGAGAACGGTGAGTATCGGATAAACGCCGAAGCGCTTGCAAGCAAAATTGCCAGCATGGAATCCGATCTCTTCGGCAAAGCTTAGGTAACGAGTAAATGCAGTCACTGCTTAGTCAGCAAATTGATAACCTTAAGGAGCTCGCCAGTTTACTGGATGCGGAGCTTCACCATATCAGCAGCCGGGATGCAGAAGCATTAATGACGCTGCTGGAGCGCAAGTCTGCGGTACTGGAAGAAATTCAAACGCAGGACGAAACCATTCAGCAGGCCTACAGCAAAGCGAAAGAGGCCGATGAAATCGACGAGACGACGCAGCGATTACTGGATGATGCGCAAGGGCTGCTAGATGACTGCAAATATCGCACTGAGATCAACCAGAAAGCCGTTGAGCAGGGCCAGCTCCGACTCTCACACTTACGCAACCTGATGCTTGAGGTACGCGCGAAGGAGTCACTGACCTACGATAAAAGCGGCAAGCCCAAGGGCTCAAACCTTGGCCCGGGCGTAAGCGCCTGACCACAACCGCCTCCTCCTAATAATATTTCACATCCTTGACCCGCCGCGGCTTCGCGGTGGTCAGGTAGATGTTGTACACATCCTGCATATCCAGTTCGAGCTCTGTTGCATAAGTGTCTTCGCCTACCGGGTACACTTTGACGATACGCGCACCACGAATCACCCCTTCCACGGACGCTTTGAGTGTTTCATCATCCAAAACCATTCGTGAAAGTGTTTGCTTGCCTTCTATACGCTGGCCATAAACCTGTTCAGCGAGTTCCCGATATGCATCCAGTTTCGAGGCTTTCATGGCCATCAGCGTGCGGACAGAGTCACTTTGCCCTTTCTGTGAGGCAATAGGCGCATAGCCCACCGCATTGAGAACCGGATAGTTTTCAGGCTCTACGGTTTGCCACTCTACATGGCGGGCAAAAAGGTTTGTACATCCCGACATAAGCAGCGTGCATATCACCAGGCCGCAAACCGGCGTTAATCTGCACATTGTCGAAATTTGTGATTTGATCATAATTTGTCACCTGCTTAGCGATCATTGCTCCCGCTGAGACGTGTTGACTTGCAACATGTGCTCTGGGCTGTGTTATGTCCGGTAATGACAAAGTGACTGCAAGCAATGTGCCGTATATGTTCGTTAATAACGATCAGGAACGAAAAATGCAGTACCGATTAAACTGAAAAGGGACGCAGCAGCTGCGCGTACCCGAAATATACATGACTGTGAGCTGTTCGTCCTGCCTGAAAGCGGGCTAAGCACACAGAACGCCCATTAAAAGCAGTGAGTTGACGATGTTGCTGTTAGTTAAAATTTTGACGTATTTTTGTCGGTCGCTGAATGCGTCCATTGCCCGTAAGTTGTCGTTGCTGGCAATTCCGGGACTTCTTTTATTGCCGACATGGCAAGCTTCTGCCGCCTGGTACGAAGCGAGCGGCCAGGCCCTGATTATCGACAGTGACCGGCCTGCCGCCAAGAAGGCCGCTACTGAAGAGGCCATTAAGCAAGCCATGCTATTTGCTGGCGCGTCCGTGCGCAGTGTCCAGACTCTGACTAACGGCCTGCTAAGTGATGATCGGCTGCACATCAGCAGCAGCGGCGAAGTCGAGCAACTGGAGTTGGTCGATGAAGTGTGGCAGGACGACTATGTCACGGTAACGATCCGCGCCGACATATTCCCCAAAACCAGTAATTGCAGCGTGTCAGCCTACCAAAAGTCACTGTCGACCACCGAATTTCCGGTTCGCAATAAGCAGCATCTGCTCGATGGGCAGATACAGCAACTCCCTGACGTGCTTGTAGAGCGGCTTCAGCGACGCTTTAACCAGCAAAGCGACAGTGTTGCCCTGACCTATATCGCGCCTTACACAGCGCAGTGGCATGATCCACGCGTCAGCGGGCAGGCGCCAGCCCTGGCGCGGCAATCCAAAACGCAATATGTGCTGGCGGCTGAACTCACCGACTTAAGTGTGGAACGGCAGGCGTCACCAACGCTTCGGTTTTGGGAAGATGAAAAAGCCACCCGCTACTTTTCACTGTCACTTCGGGTTATCGACGGTATGAACGGTGGCACGCTATTAAACAAACAGTACCAGACTCAGGCCCGCTGGAAGCCTGACCGCTTTGCCAGTCTTGATGTTACTTCAAACGCGTTCTGGCACGCCCCCTATGGCGATGCTATCGACACATTGCTGACCAATGTTGTCACTGACATCAGTGACGCGCTGATTTGTCAGCCGCTGACAGGCCGCGTTATCAAAGCCCAGGGCGAACAACTGCAGGTCTCGATAGGTCGCGATCATGGTTTACAGGAAGGGGATGAGCTGTTTGTCTACAAGTCGCGTCAGGTGATTGATGCCTTCGGGCAGACGTTTCTGCAATACAATGTCTATCCGGGAAAAGTACGTGTCGTTTCAGCCTATGCGGACAACGCGACCGTCGAGGCTGTAGAGGGCACTATGCTGGGCAATATTCAGCCCAATGACTTTGTGGCTCGTCGCTAGCAGGCTGGAGGCGGTTTCATCAATGCTGAAAATGCTATATTATTCAGCAGCTAACACGTCCCCATAGTTTAACCGGATAAAACAAGAGCCTCCTAAGCTTTAGATCTGCGTTCGAGTCGCGGTGGGGACGCCAGCATAACAACGTGTATGCTGGCGGTGCCTGTTATACATCCGGCTGGCCAGGGGGACTGGCCGCAGCGGGTCTATTTACCCAGATAACTGTCCAGCACATCCTCCCAGTCATCACTTTCAATCACTCGCAGCAGCGACGTATTTATCTGCTCCCGCAGCGGACTGTTTTCCGGTAATGCAATGGCATAATCCTGACGCTCAATGATGTCCGGCAGTACCAGCACATCGTCACCATAATCACGTTTAATGTAGTATTGCATTATAGGCTTGTCATACACGAACGCGTCGAGCTTGCCTTTTTTCAGCTGCGCCAGGCCGGCATCCACCGATTCTATTTCGTCAAAATCAATGTCTTCCTTGCTAAGAAATTGCGCAGCAGAAGAATTAGGCAACGTAGCGACCCGCACGTCCGGCAAATCATCCAGACCTCGCACATCGGTTTCCAGCTGGCTGACCGTCAGGCTGGTCGCTATGGCGGCAGTAAAGCTACTGATAATAATGATGGCTGCAAACATCCAGATAAACCCGATAACGCGCCCCCCCAGGGTAACCGGGGCTTTATCGCCGTAGCCTACCGTGGTCATGGTTACTGCTGCCCACCAGAAACTGCTACCCAAGCCCTGGGATGTGCTGCCACCGAACATCTCGGCGTTACGTTTACGCTCAAACAGCCACAGTACCGCCCCTACCACGAACAACAACAGGCACAAACCTGAGAGTGCCAGGAAAAACTCCCACGAAAAAAAGCCGGAAATGGCAGACGCCAATCGATCCTGCTTGCTGGACACCGCTATTGCCAGCCCTGTTGTGTAAAACGGATGAGAGAAATCGATGCGCGCCTCTCGTTGCGCGTTCACGGTCAGTGCTGCCACCGACGCATCAAGCTGATTGCTTTCAAGATCATCAATCAGATTGCCAAGAGCGGTTTCCTGGAACCGGTAGTCTAGCCCTGCATCGTCGGCAATACGACGCCACAACTCGACGCTTATCCCTTCCAGCGCCTGATCCTGCTGTTTAATCACGAACGGAGGCGCCACCTTGGTACCGACTTTCAGCTCACCTTCCTGCGCCTGTGCGGTACTGACATTCAATCCAATTAGGAAGAATGTACTTATAAAGAGCAAGGCCTGAACGAACGGTCTGAATGGTTTATTGCGTCGCATAATCGGTCACCTGAACGAATTTTCATTAATTTTAAATGGGTTACAGTATCAGATTTCTTATACCGATTTGCACGGCTATCTGATCGCTCCATAAAGACTCGCGGATAACGATGGGCGTATATGGTGCCATCAGGTTAACAACTTCCCCCGTCCCACTGCCTGCTGGCTCATGCTCTGACAGCGGCCGGATGAAGGTGCGAAGTACGCCGGCTCCCTGTTACACTAGCCGGGTTGGTCCGACGCGTCGCGTGTGACCCTGCACGCCTGATAAACCAGGGCTCTGACACTTAGCAGTATAATGAGGTGATCTATGCACAACGCCGACACGCCAGATGATGTGGATGCTTTTTATGCCGAAATGGGTGATGTTAAGCCCATTGTTAAGGACGATAAGGTCAGCCTTCACAACCCTACTGCGCGGCTTGCCGAAAAAAGCAAGCGTGCCGCGCTCATGGCATCACTGAGCACTAAGAAATATAACCCGCTGAGCATGGAAGGGGTTGTGCAGGTGGATCCTGACGACTTCCTGACCTACCAAAAGCCCGGTATTCAGGACGGGGTGTACAAGAACCTGCGCCAGGGAAAATACGACATTGAACATCGGTTATCACTGAAGGGGTTAACGCTCGAAGAAAGTCGCGAAACGTTTTACGACACTATAGCAAAATGTCACAGTCGTGGTGTAAGGATGATGCTGATTCAGCACGGACGAGGATATGACAGCAAACCCTTTGCCGGGTTAAAGAAAAGTTATGTAAAGCACTGGCTGTTGCAGTTACAGGAGGTTATCGCTTTTCATACGGCACAAGCCCACCATGGCGGACTGGGAGCCACCTACGTGCTTCTGAAAAAACATCCGGAACAAAAGCAGATTAACCGGGAAAAAAACCGACGCGGTTAACTACCTGTGATCCTTTTTAGCGCATTGTAACTATCGATATGGACTGAAGACCGCTTAAGTCTGCAGATTTTGCTGAAGAGCTGAACACCGCTGAAACAAACATCAGCACAACGGCCACTGCGACTCCGGTCAGGCCAAACCCTTTGGTTGAACGATTCATTGTCGTCTCTTGTTATCGCCGGAAGAATGCTAACAATTCCATTCTTTCCGCGCTTGAAGTAAACCCAACTTCCTGTAAATCTAGCGCAATCCCTACAGTGATGTACTGTAGATCAGTGCCCTTTGTATGACAAGATGCCAGGGTTATATTTTTGACACCCTGACACCTTTTTGACATACCTTTTACTTATTCAACGAAAACCCGCGCATTTCTGAACAGACGCATCCAGGCTCCATCTTCCTGCCACTCATCCGGATACCAGGAATTGGCAACGCTTCTGAATACCCGTTCAGGGTGTGGCATCAAAATCGTGCTACGGCCGTCTTCTGATGTCAGTCCGGTCACGCCCTCTGGTGAGCCGTTGGGGTTCGCCGGATAGTGGGCGGCAGGCTTGCCATAGTTATCGATATAACGAAGAGCGACCTGATTGTGTTGTTTCAGGCTGTCCAGCGATGACGGATCCGTAAATTCAGCCTGCCCTTCGCCATGAGATACGGCGATGGGCATTTTTGATCCCGCCATGCCGCTGAACATGACCGATGCCGACGCCTGTACTTCCACCATCGCCACCCGCGCTTCGAATCTTGCTGAGCGGTTAGCAACGAAATGTGGCCAGTGCGCCGCCCCGGGTATTAATGATTTCAGATTAGACATCATCTGACAGCCATTACAGACACCAAAGCTAAAAGTATCCTGACGATTAAAGAAGGCCTCGAACTGGTCTCTGGCCTGAGCATTAAACAAAATGGACTTGGCCCAGCCCTCGCCCGCGCCCAGTACGTCGCCGTACGAGAAGCCACCACACGCCGCCAGGCCTTTGAAACGCTCCAGCGTTACCCGCCCGGCAAGTACATCGCTCATATGCACATCCACTGCATCAAACCCTGCACGGGTAAAGGCAGCCGCCATTTCAACGTGTGAGTTAACGCCCTGCTCGCGTAAAATAGCCACCGCGGGACGCACACCTGTTGCAATATAAGGCGCCGCAACATCCTCGTTAACGTCATACGACAAAGCAGCATGTAAGCCAGGATCACGGTCGTCCTGTTTGGCTTCGTGCTCTTCATCAGCGCACGCCGGATTATCACGCAATCGCTGCATGTGATGTGTTGTTTCTGCCCACATCATGCGTAAACTGACCCGCGATTCGCGATACAACTCGTCGTTACCGCGGGTAATCACAAGCGTATCATCACTGTTCAATGAGCCGATATCATGGACAATATCGTTCAGGCCAGCGGCGTCAAATGCACCACGCACGTCACTCACGTCTTCTTCACGCACCTGTATAACCGCGCCCAACTCCTCATTGAACAATACCGGCACAGGCTCGCCGCTTAAGCTATCCAGAGACAACGCCACACCAGTTTTTCCGGCAAACGCCATCTCAGCAACCGTGGTCAGCAAGCCGCCGTCAGAGCGGTCATGATAGGCCAGCAACTTATTGTTATTAATCAACGCCTGCACGGTATCAAAATAGGCGGCCAGCTTTTGCGCACTATCAACATCGGCTGGTGTATCACCCAGTTGCTGGTACACCTGTGCCAGACAACTACCGCCCAACCGGTTCTGGCCAGCACCGAGATCAATCAGCATCAGGCGGGTGTCGCCTTTATCCGTTTTCAGTTGTGGTGTCACGGTTTTGCGGATATCAGTAACGGCACCGAATGCAGAAATCACCAGAGATAACGGCGAGGTTACCGCCTTTTCTTCGCCATTTTCCTGCCAGGCCGTTTTCATCGACATGGAGTCTTTGCCCACCGGTATGGTCAGTCCAAGCGCCGGGCACAACTCCTCCCCGACAGCTTTCACGGCCTCATACAGGCCGGCATCTTCGCCGGGGTGGCCGGCTGCCGCCATCCAGTTAGCCGACAATTTAATTCGTTTACGATCACCAATATGTGCGGCGGCAATATTGGTCAGTGCCTCACCCACCGCCATTCTGGCAGATGCGCCGTAAGACAGCAGTGCAACCGGCGTACGCTCTCCCATGGCCATCGCTTCACCATGGTAGGTGTCAAAGGCCGTTGCAGTGACAGCAACATCCGACACCGGCACCTGCCATGGCCCAACCATCTGGTCACGACTGACCAACCCGGTCACCGAGCGATCGCCAATGGTGATAAGAAACGTCTTTTCCGCCACAGTAGGTAAACGCATCACCCGCGAGACTGCGTCAGTCAGGTTGATACCAGCGGTATCAAACTCCTGATTTGTACGCGTTGTGCGGCGGACATCACGGTGCATTTTCGGCGGCTTGCCCAGCAACACATCCAGCGGCATATCAATCGGGGTGTTATCGAACTTATCATCCTGCAGCGTCAGATGCTCGGCCTCGGTTGCCTCACCAACAATGGCGAAAGGAGCACGCTCACGTTCACAAATTGCTTTAAACACGTGAAGCTTTTCATCGGATACCGACATCACATACCGTTCCTGTGATTCGTTACACCAAAGCTCAAGCGGCGTCATACCCGGCTCATCCGATAACACTTTACGCAAATCAAAGTTACCACCGCGACCGCCGTCACTGACCAGTTCTGGCAGTGCATTGGATAAACCGCCCGCGCCTACGTCGTGGATAAACTGAATGGGGTTGTCGTCGCCCAGTTGCCAACAGGCATCGATGACTTCCTGGCAGCGACGCTCCATTTCCGGGTTATCGCGTTGTACCGAGGCAAAGTCCAGATCTTCATTAGACTGACCTGACGCCATGGACGAGGCAGCACCGCCGCCAAGCCCAATATTCATCGCCGGCCCGCCCAGCACAATAAGCTTGGCACCTACCGTAATCTCACCTTTTTCAATGTGGGACTGGCGAATATTCCCCAGACCACCGGCAATCATGATGGGCTTGTGGTAGCCACGCACCTCAACCCCGTTGAAGCTGTCAACCTGCTGTTCATAGGTTCTGAAGTAACCTAACAGATTAGGGCGGCCGAATTCGTTGTTAAAGGCAGCCCCGCCCAATGGGCCTTCCAGCATAATGTCCAGTGCACTGACAATACGCTGGGGTTTGCCATAATCAGACTCCCAGGGTTGCTCTGCCTCAGGAATACGCAGATTCGACACACTGAACCCCACCAAACCGGCTTTAGGTTTCGACCCACGACCGGTCGCCCCCTCATCGCGGATCTCGCCACCAGAGCCGGTTGCGGCTCCCGGAAACGGCGAAATAGCAGTGGGATGATTGTGTGTCTCCACCTTCATCAGTATGGCAATGTCTTCGTGGTGGAAGTCATACTGATGAGACTGGGGATCAGGGAAAAAGCGGCCTGCCGGCCAGCCTTCCATCACCGCCGCATTGTCTTTGTAAGCTGAGAAGACGTGTTCAGGGTGGGTCTCGAAGGTGTTTTTAATCATTTTAAACAGGGATTTATCCTGCTTTTCACCATCAATGGTCCAGTCCGCGTTAAAAATCTTGTGGCGGCAATGCTCCGAGTTAGCTTGGGCAAACATGTAAAGCTCAACGTCATTGGGGTTGCGCCCCAGCCGCATAAAGTTCTCAAACAGGTAATCAATTTCATCATCAGCCAGAGCCAGGCCCAGGGATTGATTGGCGTTCACCAGTGCCGTTTTGCCTTCCGACAGGATATCCACTGAGGTGTAAGTTTGTGGTTCGGCCTGTACAAATAGTATGGCGGCGTCATCAAGCTGTCCAAACACGACCTGGGTCATTTTGTCATGCAGAGCCTCGGCGACGGTTTGCGTTTGTGCATCGGTTAACGCGTCGTCGGTTTCAAGGTAAAAGGCCGTACCCCGTTCGATCCGCTGAATCATTGAAAGGCCGCAGTTGTGCGCTATATCCGTTGCCTTTGAGGACCAGGGTGAAATTGTTCCGGGACGGGGCGTCACAAAAAACAACTGCCCGTTGGCAGACTGACTTTGTCTTGCCGGCCCGTAGGTGAGGAGTTTGCCCAGCACCTGTTGCTCATCGTCGCTTAGTGATACATCCGTATCAACAAGGTGAACAAACTCACTGTACAATTGATTTACCCTGATACCGGATTGACCCAGTCTGCTAATCAGTTTAGTTTGATGAAATTCGGACAGAGCGGGAGCGCCTCGAAGGACCAACATAGTGCGTTACCTGATTGTTTGTGACGGACGCAGTTACTAAAGCAACCGGCCGCCGGAATTTGACGAATGTTTGCGCGCGGATTATAGAGTAATTAGCCTGCGTTGATAACCATCAGCCTTAGATTGGGCCGTATTTTTTTAAGCTATGGTGATAAAAATAACAAGAATGTTTTTTGTACCGCAATACCTTCATCGTGCCTTTCGCGCCTTTGTGCAAGGCGGCTGCCTGCTGCTGTTGCTGAGCAGCTGTACCCCGCCTACCTCCAAAAATGCTCTGACACAACTGGTTGAACGCGATGTACTTAAGGTCGGTACGCTGTATGGCTCCACCACTTACTACAACGGCGCTACAGGTCCAATGGGGTTTGAATACGAGTTACTGGCAAACTTTGCTGAGTACCTCGGCGTAGAGCTTCAGGTTTATCCTTTTTACTCGTACCAGACCGCCCGGCAGCACCTAGTCGACGGCGAACTAGATATTATCGCCACCGGTGATGTTATCGATTATGGCAACACCAGCCTGTTCGTCTATGGTCCCGCTTATCAGCGCGTCGAACAACATCTGGTTTATCGGAACGATACACGTCGCCCACGACAACTTGAAGCCCTTGATGATGCCGTAGTGGTCGTCTCCGGCAGCAGCCAGGACAGGTTGTTACGCCGTCAGTTTGCTGAGGGCGAAGACAAAACCTGGTACACCACCAATGATTCAGACGCCGAAGAGCTATTGCAGAAGGTGGCGACCGGTGAAATTACTTACACACTGGCTGATTCTAACCGGGTCGCGCTGCAGCAGCGACGCTTTCCCCAACTCAGGCGCGGGCCTTCATTGTATTCAGAAGCCCCTGTTGCATGGGCGGTAAAACCTCAGCGTGATGACTCTCTTCGGGCTGCCATGGTGGCGTTTTTTGGGAGTGTCCACCAAAGTGGTTTATTCAGTGCACTGGAAGACAAATACTTTGGCCATGTGCGTCAGTTCGACTTTGTCGATACCCGCGCCTTTGTGCGCGCGATTAACGACGTATTGCCCACATACCGTCACTGGTTCCGTGAGTACTCCGAAGATCTCGACTGGCGCTTAGTAGCCGCAATGAGTTACCAGGAAAGTCACTGGAAACCAGAAGCAACCTCTCCAACCGGCGTGCGCGGGCTGATGATGCTAACGCGTGATACTGCCAAAGACTGGGATGTGGAGGATCGCATCGATCCTGAAGAAAGTATCCGCGGCGGCGCGCAGTATTTTGCCAGCCTGAAAAGCCGCATACCGGCCCGCATCGGCGATCCCGATCGTACCTGGATGGCAATGGCCGCTTATAACATCGGATTAGGTCACCTGGAAGATGCGCGGGTACTTACCCAGCGACAGGGCGGAAACCCAGACCTGTGGGTGGATGTTAAACGTCGGCTGCCCCAGCTGCGGCAAAAAAAGTACTACCGACAAACAAAGTTTGGCTTTGCCCGAGGCGACGAGGCATTGCAGTATGTTGAAAATATTCGCCGCTACTACGATACGCTGGTGTGGGTTGATGATAGTCAGCCCATGTTGGAGACCTCGTCGCTATAGCCCTTGCCCCTTGAAAACTGTCATTTTGCCGTCACTTTACTGATCTACCCTCAGGGTAGCAGCGTAAATAATAGGCTAAACTAAAAATAACAAACCAAGGAGGTGCAAATGAAAAGAAACCGTTTTATCAATCGCGGTTGCAGATTAAAAAATAACAATCGTCGGCGCCTGATGCTAAAGCGCACCCATCAGAAGATGTTAAAACGCCGCAAATTATTTATTAACGAAGAACTCTTCACTGATCTGGCCCAGGCGTCCTAACCGCCTTTTCGGCCAATCTGGCCTGCTTTTTTTCTGCTCGCCTGCGCTTAAAAAACGCAGACAACTGGCTCGCACAAGCGTCTGCCAGCACACCGCCTGTTATTTCAATCTGGTGGTTCAGCGATGGATGGGACATCAGGTTCATTACCGAGCCTGCCGCCCCCGTCTTCGCGTCGTAGGCCCCAAACACAACGCGCTGAATGCGGCCATGGACCAGCATACCCGCACACATCGGACAGGGTTCCAGTGTCACGTAAAGTGTAGCGCCCACAACCCGGTAGTTCCCGCGCTTGCTCGCGGCCTGTCTTACCGCATTCATTTCAGCATGGGCTGATGGGTCGTGATCGCTGATGGGCGTATTCCAGCCTTCGCCAAGCACTGAATTGTCCTTATCAACCACCACGGCGCCCACCGGCACCTCGCCTAATGCTTCAGCGCGGGTGGCCAGTGTCATCGCATGACGGATCCAGTATTCGTCTTGCTGAGTGTATGTATCCTGCATTGGTGAATTTCACTACCTTAATCGTGGTTTTGGCTAACAAAATCAGTAATGGCAAAACCCTAAAATAATTAAGCCTTATTTTTCATAACCTTACAATCTGGCAAAGGCTTTGCTGGTATTCTATCAGATTTCGCGGACGACGCCGCCAACAGTGTGACACTGCAGCACCTTGCCGAGGTTTTTCATCAGAGAACCAGACAAACGGTCGGAATCGTCATAGACTATCTAATAAGCATGAAACTGAGGGAATTATCGTGAACATGACTGCGATTGCAATAGTGGCGATTATCGCCTGGGCGCTGGTTTCAATAGTTGAATCCCGCAAAGAGAAAAACAAAGGTCTGGCGAAAAAAGACCGCGATGCGTTGGAAGCAGAAATTGCGACCCTGAAAGAACGCGTAGCAACGCTGGAAAAAATTGTCACTGATGACGGTTACGATCTGAAAAAGCAATTTGCTGACTTAGATAAAGATAAAGTGGCCTGACGGGCGTTATCCACCTTCCAGCAAAAATCGCTCGGCGCGTTCGACGCGCCGTGGTTTCCCGGCAATCACCAGTACATCCCCTGACTGTAGCATGGCATCGTTGTCCGGGTCCGGCACCTCTGTCCCGTCCCGGCGAAGTCCCCGAAGCTTAACCCGCAGCCGTTTCCAATCCAGTTCACCTAAGGATTTGCCGATGCAGGCCGCGTGGCTGTTCAGCACCACCGCATGAATGAATTCCAGCTTATCTTCCGTGCCGTAACTTATCTCGGTGGTTTCTCCAGGATAAAACCCATGCAGATGGTCGTAACGGCCTTTTCGTTCGGCTCTGACGCGCTTTAAAATTCGTGACATCGGCACGCCAGCGTAATGCAATACCTGCGAAATTAGCATCAGACTGCCTTCCTGCAGTTCAGGCACAACCTGCGTCGCGCCGGCCTGATATAGCGCATCCAACTGATAGTCACGCTTGGTACGTACCATGACTTCTGTAGACTCGGTCAGTCGCCGCGTTGCATTTATGACCTGTGCTGCCCGGTCCGGCTGATCAAAGGTCACCAGCACCAGCTTTGCCTGAGTGACCCCTGCGCTTATCAGAATATCGCGCTGACTTGCATCACCAAATAGAACCGACTCGCCGGCATTGCAGCTTTCGTGCACCCTTACCGGATCGCCGTCGATCGCAACGAAAGGGATCCCTTCTATTTTCAACATCCGCGCTACAGATTGCCCGACCCGGCCAAATCCGGCAATGATCACATGGTCCTTCATTTCCTGATGACGCTGTACCTCGAGGGTATCGGTGTTCAGCTTCTTCGTCCCCACAATCCACTGCGCCAGCAGCAGACTGCGGGTGATAAGGAACGGCGTCAGCGCCATACTGATAACGCCCATACTGATAAGCACCGAAGACTGTGCGATGGTCAGGATCTCATGCGTTGTGGCCAGGGCGGCGATAACGAAACTGAACTCCCCGATCTGACACAGCTTTATGCCAGCCGACCAGCCATCTATAGGGTTGCACCGAAACATTGCCGCCGAGATTCGTACAATGATCACTTTGACAGCCATCAGTGCCAACACACCCAGCGTGATCCACCAGCCACTGTCGAGCAAAACCTGAAGATCCAGTTGCATGCCAACCGTGACAAAAAACAGCCCCATCAGAATGTCTCTGAACGGACGGATGTCGGCTTCCAGCTGATAGCGGTATTGGCTCTCTCCGAGCATCATGCCCGCCAGAAAGGCGCCCAGCGGCATCGACAGCCCAAAGGCATAGGTTAAGCCGCCGGCCAGTAATGCAATTAAAATGGTGGTTAATACAAATAACTCGTCTGTGCGGCTTTTTGCCACCTCGCGAAAAACCCATGGCAATATCCACTTGCCCACGGATAACAGTAATGCGACAACCAGTATACCTTTAAGTACTGCCTCAACGAGCACGCCGATAATGCTGAAATCCCCTTCCTGGGTAAGCAACGGAATGGCGATAAGAAACGGAACGACCGCGAGATCCTGAAACAGCAATATGCTTACAGCCAGCTGGGAACGATGATTGTTCAACAGTCCCATTTCTTTGACCTGCTTTATCACTATTGCCGTGGAGCTTAGTGCCAGCATACCGCCGACGACAATAGCCGCATCAAGTGCCAGGCCCAATGCGTAGGCAAGCGCACTAAATAACGAGGTCGTAAGAATCATCTGCCCCGCGCCTACGCCGAATACCAGAGAGCGCATAGCCATCAGCTTAGGCAGTGAAAATTCCAGGCCGAGTGAAAACAGCAAAAATACAATGCCAATCTCAGCCAGCAGGTGCATTTGCTCCGGGTGGGCGAACAATGTCAGCACTTGCGGCCCGGCAAGAATGCCGGCAAACAAATAGGCAAGAATAGGCGGCAGATGCAGTCGCCTGAAGCTCGCGACACACAGCACCGCAAGAAACATCAGCACAACGATGTTGACGAAACCACTTCCTAACATTCAGCCTCCTGCTGGCTTGTTGTTCTGGCTACTTATTGAAAAGGCACGGATTTTGCTCTCGCCCTAATAACGCGTCGTTATCGCCGAAGTAGTCATCGATTTGACACTGAACTGCGGTACAGGCAATGCAAGCAACGTGAAGAAGGGCATCACCGTGGATTTTTCTACTACTATCTACGATAGCACAACGCAGCACAATTATATCTCCGCCGGGCAACAAGATAGCGTCCTGTCCGCCGAACAACTGAATTCACTGATGAAGCACCTGATGTCGAGCCTTGATATCAAATGGCTTTGCCTCGGCTATTTCCAACATATGACGCGGTTTCTGCCGACAGCCAGTATTAACCTTCGCGACCTCGAGCCGACACTGCACTTTGGTCAGCAGGCTGCAATCGGCAGCATGTGTTTTGAACTGGCACTGCCCGAATATTGTCAGAATAATGACGGCAGTAAGCGTCAGGCTTATTACACCTTCAGCCAGCCACTTGATGGCGAGCAATATGGCTGGTTGTTGCAGCTGCATCAGCTATTTAATCTTCAGTTAGCCAATGCTATTGAATATCAGCGTGTCAGGCAGCTGGCGACTAAGGACGTTCTCACCGGCCTGGGCAACCGCACAGGCTTTGATGACGCCTTCGCGCGCCTGATGGGGCGGAGTCAGCGCCACCACCAGCCTTTTGCGCTGCTGATTATCGATCTGGATAACTTTAAAACGGTCAACGATACGCTGGGTCACCGTGAAGGTGACAAAGTCCTGCTGAATGTCGCCACCCGAATACAGCAATCGCTGCGCCTTGAAGATGAGGCTTTTCGTTTCGGTGGCGATGAATTTTGTTGCCTGATGGATTGCCAGACCTCCCAGCAGCTCTCTGCTGCGGCAGACAGGCTGCAGCTACTGGTACGCGATTGCGCTTACCTGCGCAAGCATACTATCTCGTGCAGTCTTGGTGGTGCCATCTACCGCGAAGGCGATGATTTTACATCGCTGTTTGACCGGGCAGACCGGGCCCTATATCAGGCGAAACAATCAGGAAAAAACAGTTACCAAGCGGCATAAGTTGCCGCCCGGCGGCAACGTGGTGCCAGCTTCTCTACAGGACTTTCCGATCGATGGTCAGCATACCGACAAAGGGAGACAGGACAATGTCGCGGTTTTTCGTTATTACCGCGGCTGGCCTCGACTGATGAAACACTACGCTCACCGCCGGACGCTCCCACACAGGAATTTTCCAGAGCTTTACCCACTGCTTCAAAGGCTTACTAACGCTCTCATCTTCTGGCTTTACCCGTACTGAGGGCATACCCGCCTGCAACTCCCAGTGGCTGGCTCCAGCCTGCTGTGCCGGCGTTAGCATCACTGACACCCCAAGCCATGGTAACGGCATATAGGTCCTTGTGGGCACTGTGAGGGCCGCTGTGGGGGGCGGTGATGCTGGCTCGACAATAAACAGCGCATCTTCAAAACGGCGAATACTGTGTGCTCCCAGAGTAACCTGCGGCTGTGCATCCTGCCGGGCATGCTGAATGTTCCTGACTTGTTCAAGCTGCGCCGCCCCCGGCACAGTAACCTTATGCTCGCCCAGCCATACTCTGAGGATCGCCCGCTGCCAGCCCTCGGTTTCACTGCGAAATGCGCCCAGCAGCAATTGTTGCTGCGCTCCCAGCATGTTTTGCAACCGGTGCCTGGCTTCCGTTTCGATCATACTATCCTGTTCAGCACATAACTGGGCACTGCGCGCGACGGTTTGCGGGAATTGTGGCCAGCGCGCAAGGAGCAATGGCAGTACCTGGTTACGCAGAAAGTTACGATCAAACCGTTCGTCATCGTTCGATTCATCTTCAACCCAGCCAACACCGCGGCTGTGCACCGCGTGCTTAATCACCGCTTTCTCCAACATCAGCATAGGTCGTAGCAGTCTCACCCCATCACGCAATTGTGACTCGCCCATCGCGGCCAAGCCCTTGGGGCCGCTTCCCCGCTTTAACTGCAGTAAAACGGTTTCAAGCTGGTCTTCAAGATGGTGACCCAGTAACAAAATACCACTGTGGGCTTTACAGAACTGCAGCAATGCCTGATACCGTGCGTCTCTGGCAACGGCCTCAAGACTTTGTCTGGGCTGTTTTTCAAGCGTTACATGCTCGCTGTAAAAAGGGATTTGCAATGATTCACATTGCGCCTGACAGTGTGTGAGCCACTTGTCAGCATTGGGGCTTAAGCCATGGTGAACGTGGACGGCGGATAGTGTGTCACCTGAGCGGGCACAGTACGATTGCGCAGCCAGAAGTAATAATGTGGAGTCAACGCCACCGCTAAAGGCAATAACGAGATGGCGTTTACCGGCCTTCAGCGGCGTAAGAAGCCGCTCAAGGTTTTGCTCGAGGGTTAAAAGTGCGGTGTCATCCACATGCAATGCTTAACAATACCCGAAGCCCATCAGGCGGTCATAACGTTCGCTCATCAGCTTCGATTTATCTAATGATTGCAACTGGTTAAGTTGCTGCTTCAGGGTCGCTTTCAGGTTAGCAGCCATACTATTGTGATCGCGGTGGGCCCCCCCCAAAGGCTCGTCAATAATGGCATTGATCAATCCAAGCTCTTTGATCTTAGGCGCACTTACGCCCATGGCCTCAGCCGCAAGTGGCGCTTTATCAGCACTTTTCCATAAAATCGACGCACAACCTTCCGGTGAAATCACCGAGTAAGTGGCATACTGCAGCATGTTTACTCTGTCACCTACGCCAATGGCCAGTGCGCCCCCTGAACCACCCTCACCGATAACGGTACAGATGATAGGTACGTTAATGTCAGCCATTTCAAACAAATTACGTGCTATTGCTTCACTTTGTCCGCGCTCCTCGGCCCCCACGCCGGGATAAGCTCCGGGAGTGTCGATAAGCGTAATGATAGGCATATTAAAACGCTCTGCCATTTTCATCAGTCTTAACGCCTTGCGATAACCTTCCGGCTTTGGCATACCAAAGTTGCGTTTTACTTTCTCGTAGGTATCACGCCCTTTCTGGTGACCAATCAGCATGACCGGAGTGTCATCCAGCATCGCCGGGCCCCCCACGATCGCTTTGTCATCCGCATAAGCCCGGTCACCGGCCAGTTCGTCAAATTCAGTGAACACGCGGCCTACATAGTCCAGCGTGTAAGGGCGCATGGGATGGCGGGCAAGCTGTGACACCTGCCAGGCTCCAAGGTCTGAAAATATCTTTTTCGTCAGCTCAGCGCTTTTACTGCGCAGGCGGTTAATTTCTTCTTCAATGCTGACATCAAAATCGCCGCCTTTATTGACCAACCGGAGCTCTTCTATTTTTGCTTCTAATTCGGCAATCGGCTGTTCAAAATCCAAAAACTGTATATTCATTCTGTGTCCTATTCATACTGCGCCCGTCACAGTCTGCATGTATCAATACACGGGTATCCTGCAAGGATGTACTCAATGGTATACCAATGTAACGGCTTGCTCACCCATACTTTGCTTTAAATCATGCAACAGCTGATCTTCTGGTGTGACAAACCACCGTGCGCCACAAGTAAGTGTCACTTCGGCATCAGGGTGTATCACATGTAGCTGCACCGGTGTACTGCCACCATTGTAGGCCTGCAGCACCGAGGTCAGCGAAGACAGCAAATTTTTATCACACTGCCGGGTATCCAGCTTTATGGCTAGCGCCCGGGCATTTTTTTGTCTTGCCTGAACGATATCCATTACGTCGCGGGCGGTGATTGTATTGCCCCCGGAGTAATCATCAAAGCTGACCTGTCCGCGAATTAATAAAATTCTGTCGGGTTCAAGCAAGCTTTCAAACTCTTCATAGGCATCCGGAAAGAACCGAACATCCATGCGTGCACTTTTATCATCCAGCGTGACAATGGCCCAGCGCCGGCCGCGCTTATTGGTCATGACCCTGACGCCCAGCACCAGTCCAACTGCACTGGCAGGATTATCTTTATTGGTGGGCTTTAAATCCACCAGACGACCATCGGCGTAGTGACCGATTTCTTCTGCGTACTGATTAATCGGATGCCCGGTAAGGTATAGCCCTAAGGTATCTTTCTCACCTTCCAGCCAAACCTTTTCTGACCACTGCGGCACGTCAGCAAACGCCTGTTCAACGTCGTCGGGCTCTGTGGTGAGTAAGCCGAACATATCGGACTGACCGTAGGACTCTGCTTTGGCATGCTGACCGGCCGCGGCAATGGCCTCCGGTAAGGTTGCCATTAACGCTGCCCGGTGCGGGCCTAAATTATCCATGGCCCCGGCTAACACCAGCTTTTCAAGCACCCGCTTATTTACACGTTTGACATCCACTTTAGCACAAAAATCAAACAAGTCCGTAAATTCGCCCTGGCTTTCCCGCGCCTCAATAATGGCTTCAATAGGGCCTTCACCCACTCCTTTAATCGCGCCAATGCCGTAGACGATTCGTCCTTCGCCATCCACGGTAAATTTATACCGGCCGGTATTCAGATCTGGTGGCAAAATCGTGAGGCCCATGCGTGCGCACTCATCGACCAGTGTGACAATTTTGTCTGTGTTATCCATATCTGCAGACATCACCGCGGCCATAAATTCGGCCGGATAATGGGCTTTCAGCCACAAGGTCTGGTAGGACACCAATGCATAGGCAGCAGAGTGCGATTTGTTAAACCCGTAGCCGGCGAACTTCTCAACCAGGTCAAAGATTTTCATCGCCAAATCAGGATCGATATTGTTTTCTTTCGAGCCCTTGGCAAAGACTTCCCGTTGCTTCTCCATTTCTTCGGGTTTCTTTTTACCCATTGCCCGACGTAGCAAGTCAGCGCCGCCCAACGAATAGCCCGCCATTTCCTGGGCAATCTGCATGACCTGTTCCTGATACAGAATAATGCCGTAGGTGGGCTCCAGAATTTCTTGCAGGCACTCGTGCTGATAATCCGCGTCCGGGTACGAAATTTCTTCGCGGCCGTGCTTACGATCGATAAAGTTTTCAACCATGCCCGACTGCAGCGGGCCGGGTCTGAACAGTGCCACCAAAGCGATGATATCTTCGAAGCAGTCGGGCTTAAGACGCTTGATGAGCTCCTTCATTCCGCGCGACTCTAACTGAAAGACTGCCGTCGTTTCGGCATTTTGCAGCATTTTGAATGATGCCCTGTCTTCCAGCGGAATGGAGGTGATATCAATCTCTTTGCCTTTGCCTTCGCGGATCATATCTATGGCCCACTGAATAATGGTCAGTGTGCGCAATCCCAGAAAGTCGAACTTCACCAGACCGGCCGTTTCCACATCGTTTTTATCAAACTGGGTAACCGGATTTTTACCTTCTTCGTCACAATACAGTGGCGCGAAATCGGTGATGGTGGTCGGTGCGATGACCACCCCGCCCGCGTGTTTACCGGCATTTCGGGTTACGCCTTCGAGGATCCGCGCCATATCGATGAGGTCTTTGACCTCTTCATCCTGATCATACAGCTCTGGCAACCGGGGCTCTGCCTCAAAGGCTTTGCCCAGGGTCATCCCCGGGTCGGGCGGGATAAGTTTTGAAATACGGTCAACAAATCCATAGGGGTGACCCAGTACACGGCCCACGTCGCGCACAACGGCCTTGGCAGCCATAGTACCGAAGGTAATAATTTGTGATACCGCCTGACGGCCATACAGTTCGGCCACATGGTCAATAACCTCGTCGCGCCGATCCATGCAGAAATCAACGTCAAAGTCGGGCATCGATACCCGCTCAGGGTTCAGAAATCGCTCAAACAGCAGATCAAACTCGAGTGGATCCAGATCGGTGATCTTGAGTGCGTAGGCGACCAGCGACCCCGCGCCGGAGCCCCGTCCGGGCCCGACCGGAATGCCATTATCCTTGCTCCACTGAATAAACTCCATAACGATGAGGAAGTAGCCGGGAAATCCCATCTGATTGATGACCTGCAGCTCAATCTTCAGGCGTTCATCATACTCGCCACGCTTCTGCGCGCGCTCCTCCTCATCAGGAAACAAGAAAGCCAGACGTTCTTCCAGTCCTTCTTCGGACACCTTGACTAAAAAATCTTCGGTCGTCATGCCGCCAGTAGGAAATTGCGGCAAAAAATATTCGCCTAAGCGCACCGTGACGTTACAGCGCTTAGCGATCTCTACGGTGTTTTCCAGTGCCTCGGGGATATCACTGAACAACTCAGCCATTTCCTCGGCGCTGCGTAAATACTGTTGCTGGCTGTACCGTTTCGGGCGCCGGGTATCTTCCAGTGTGTAACCATCATGAATACATACACGAATTTCATGAGCGTCGTAGCCTTCAGGCTCAATAAAGCACACTTCATTGGTCGCCACTACAGGCAGCCCGCGTTGCTCGGCAAGCTCGACGGCGTGATGCAGGTAATCTTCTTCTCCCGGACGCTCTGTCCGGGTTAATTCGAGATAAAAGCGATCTGCAAAATGGGTCTGATAGAAATGCAGGGCGTCATCAATAAGGCGCGCATTATTTTTCATCAGTCCGACGCCGACATCGCCGTGCAGGCCGCCAGACAGAATAATAATCCCTTCACTGTGCTCTGCCAGCCAGGCCTGATCGATCACCGGACGATGCGCGATGTAGCCGCGCAGATAGGCTTTGGAAATAAGCACGGTAATATTGTTGTAGCCAACATTATCCATGGCCAGCAAGGTCAGCCTGAAAGGCTCATCACCAAACTCCTCATTGGTAACCCAAAAATCAGTACCAATAATGGGTTTGATCCCCAGACTGTGTGCCTCAGAGTAGTATTTGACCAGACCACACATGTTCATCTGGTCGGTAATACCAACTGCAGGCATGTTCAGTTCTGCTACTTTGCTTAAGATGGGTTTAACCTTGTTCAGGCCATCCATCATGGAGAAATCACTGTGTACCCGCAGGTGAATAAAGGACGATGACATCAGTCTGGCAACTCTTGGTGTGCAGCAGCCAGGCGGGCCTGCACAGGTTTAAAACTTTTACGATAGCACGGTAATACACCGTATTCAGCCAGCGCAGCAAAATGCGCCTTGGTGGGATACCCCTTATGTCCGGCAAAGCCATAATGTGGATATTGCACGTCCAGGTCGTGCATATCGGCGTCACGGGTCACTTTGGCGAGAATGGACGCGGCGGAGATTTCGGCAAACAGCGCATCCCCTTTTATTATTGTCTCGGTGGCATACTGCCACTGGGGCGCACGGTTGCCATCCACCCGCACCAGTGAAGGCGTAACAGATAAACCTTCCACGGCGCGCTGCATGGCCAACATCGTGGCATGCAATATATTCAGCTCGTCAATTTCCTGGGGAGTCGCCCGGCCAATCGACCAGGCCAGTGCCGATTGCCTGATGTCTTCGGCAATGCGTTCGCGCCGCCGGGCACTGAGTTTCTTCGAATCGGTAAGCCCGGCAATCGGTGCCTGCGGGTTGAGGATCACGGCGGCGGTAACCACGTCACCGACCAGAGGCCCCCGCCCTACTTCATCAACGCCCGCGATATAATCAGACATTCAGCTCCTCCATTACAGCGTCAGCAGCACATTTGTCAGCGTCACATTTTAGCGTTTCATGCAATGCGGTAAAGCGTTCGATCAGGCTGTCATTAGGCGTTTTAAAATATGGCAGCAAGGTTTCTGACAATGTCTCAGGATTAACATCTTCCTGTAGTAGCTCAGGTACCAGCAGTTCATCGGCCAGTAGATTGGGCAATGAAAAATACGCCGGTTTATACAAACGCTGCATGATGCGGTACGTCAACGGTGATAGCTTATACGCAGCCACCATAGGCCGCTTGCACAACATCGCTTCCAGTGTTGCCGTGCCTGAGGCCAGTAAAATTACATCGCTGGCTATCATCGCATCCCGTGCGCTGCCGTCAATGATATGAACGTTATCGGCCAGGTCATCGTCAGCCATTGAAAAGAATGCGTCAATTTCGCGTTTGCGGTGCTCATTGGCCGCCGGAATAATAAACTGACATCCCGGAACGCTCGCACGAACCTTCGTCATGGTTTCTGCGAAGATCGGCAATAAACTGGCGACTTCACTGCGCCGCGATCCCGGCAGAACCGCCAGCACAGAGGCGGTTTGACTGATGCCAAGCTGAGTGCGCGACCGCTTTTTATCCGGCACCAACGGGATCGCATCGGCCAGAGTGTGGCCGACAAAGGTATAGGGCACATCGTACTTGTCGTAAACCTGCTGTTCGAACGGGAACAAGCCCAGTACCCGATTTGCCGCACGGGCAATTTTGGTAATACGCTTTTCACGCCATGCCCAAATGGTAGGGCTCACATAATGAAGTGTACGGATCCCCCGCGCTTTGAGTGCGGCTTCTACCCGCAAATTAAAATCAGGGGCATCAACACCAATGAAAATATCGGGTGGAAATTGCTCGAAATGCGCAAGCAATTGACGCTTTACCGCTAAAATTGCCGGCAGATGTTTGAGCACTTCCACCAGCCCCATCACCGACAGCGTTTCCATATCAAACAGCGAGCGGCAACCGGCAGCCTGCATGTGGGGGCCACCGATACCTTCGATGATTGCATCGGGATAGCGTTGCCTGATCTCTTGCAACATGCCGGCGGCAAGCACATCCCCCGAGGGTTCACCTGCCACTACCCCAATACGGATTGGCTTTTTGTCGCGCATACTAGCGGATAATTCCCCGCTCGGCGCTACCCAGAAAGCTGACAAGAAGTGCTACTTCTTCATACTGACTGGCTGGCTCACGCAGCTTTTCAATCGCTTGCTCGATGGTGTTACCTTCGCGGTAGACAACTTTATATGCGCGCTTAATCGCCATGATGGTCTCTTTATCAAAGCCCCGGCGGCGCAAGCCTTCCGAATTAATGCCTTGTGGGATATGTTTGTGACCACTTACCATCACAAACGGGGGCACATCACGAAGGATGATACCGCCCGCCCCGAGAAAGGCGTGCGCACCAACCTTGCAAAACTGGTGCAGTCCCACTGCGCCGCCTAAGATCGCGAAGTTATCAATGTGGGCATGCCCGGCGACTGCGACGTTATTGGCCAGAATAATGTCATCGCCTAACACACAGTCATGCGCCACATGCGCATTCACCATAAATAGATTACGCGACCCGATTTTGGTCAACGACTCATCCTGTACGGTCCCGCGATGGATGGTTACCCCTTCCCGAAACACGTTATCGTCGCCTATTTCCAGTTCAGTACGCTCACCGGCGTATTTTTTATCCTGGCAGTCTTCGCCAATTGATGAAAACTGATAAAAAGTATTATTTTTTCCAATACGGCTTGGCCCACGTATGACGACATGTGAGGTAAGCCGACAGTTGTCGCCAAGCACGACATCATCATCAACCACACAAAACGGGCCGATTTCCACATTGTTGCCAATGGTGGCTTTGTCTGAAATTACAGCAGTTGAGTGGATCACGTTACGGCATCTCTCTCATTGCACACATAAATTCTGCACAGCATACATCTGCGCTCTTTAACGAGCTCTACCTCCATTTCCAGCTTATCACCAGGTACAACCGGCCGTTTGAACCGGGCGCTATCGATACCAGCGAACAGGTACAACTGATCGGAATTACCCATCGTTTTAAAACCTAACACGCCAGCCGCCTGCGCCATTGCTTCTAAGATCATCACGCCAGGGAAGATCGGCTGTTCCGGAAAATGCCCGGTAAAGCAGGGTTCATTTACC
>CAZDUT010000004.1:0-38107 GCA_964508695.1 uncultured Alteromonas sp. | reverse complement strand
AAACTCATTCTTTGTGCCGCTCCTGCCGCCAATAACTATTATGAAAAAATCGGCTTTACTCATAACCCGCGCTGCTGGGTTTTGGCGCGTGACGAGCGCATTATCAAAATGCACGCGGACTAAACCAGGCATCGAAATGATGCACAACACGGGTGTACCGGTGCTGACACTGGGCGAGAAAAGTATCGTAGCTGGCGTGTGCGCTGGCCTTGCCGAATACTACTCCTTAAGCAGGCATGGCCTTCGCGCCGCGTTTTTAGTCACCGCCGTGCTCTGTGGCCTGCCAATTCTGGTGTACCTGATTTTATGGATGATCCTCCCGCGCTACCCCACCTCACAGGCTATGCGCAGGCATCTGCGTCGTCAGGCGGAAAGGCGACGCCAGTAATATCAACATTGTCTACTGCTCGTTTAAGCGGCTCCTCTGACCGGAGTCCACGTCTTTCAGGCTGATGAGACTGGATGCCCACTCTGTGCTAGTGTGAAAGCGTTTTTAAGCTAGGAGGCCGCGCTACAAAATGAAATCATCATCAAAACACTGGTGGTCTGGCACCAAAGCCCATGAAAAAAATGCACTCATTGTGCTGGGACTCTTTATGGCGGGAATTTTTTTGTTCGTAGCCGGCATCGTTGTGGGGCAGGCAATCGCTCTTGCTGGCAGCTGAGAACGCGAAGCAGCAATGCATGTACGGAAGACTGAATATGACGCATACCCTGTTACTGCTGGCCATCTTTTTGCTGACCGGCTGCACCACCGGTTCGCTGAACTATACCAACGCGGCAGGCGAAACCAGGCGTGGTTGTGATGTAGAGTTTACCGGTGCCCCCAGCGTGGACAAATTCGCGGTGGACTACGCGCTCAGTTTCTGTGCCAAAAACTTCATTGAAAAAGGCTACACCATCGCAGATGACAAGCGCTATCTGCTAAGCCTCAACACCGCCATTCCCCAACCGCCTTGCGGCGAGAAGTGGCAACATTCTCTTGCTGAACACCATTACCGCCGGGGCCACTTGTCAAAACGCGACTACGGCTACATTGTGGCGCATATTGATTTAGGCCTGGCCACGATAAACACCTGCCAGGCTGAGTGATTTTACGGGCACATCAGGTCCTGTACCTCATGCCACTATGTCGCGCAAAAGCAAGGCCGCACCACCAAGATAAAGCAGAATAAGCAGCAGGCTTTCCACGCCGATGCGCCCCGGCCCCGTCCGTTCCCGACGTATCAGCCCCATCATCAACACACCCGACATGAGCAATGTCAGGGCCACCCAAAACAGTGTGGAATCCGTCATGGTGTGATAAATCGACCCATCACGATACGCCATGTCCGAGGCGGCCATAAACAGGGTGTCGTAGGCATTGCCCCCAATGATCCCGCCAACGGCCAATGTGAGGGCGCCGCGCCGAACGGCAGCGATGGATGTGACTAATTCAGGGATTGAGGTGCTGATGGCGGTAAGCATAACACCGACCACCGTTTGCGTTACCCCGGTTTTTGCCGCGATCACGGTTGCTGAGGGCTCCAGGGTATAACCAGCCGTACCGAGCAGTAAAAACAATACTATAAACTCGCCCCACAAGCGCAGCATGCTCGGCATTTTGCTGGTATCGTCAGGCTCGTCCTGGCGGGTGTCCAGTGTATTTTTGGGGATCCACATGGGAGAATTGTGCGCACGCTGGGACAACTGAATACCATACATGTAACTGATAACCAGCAGGGGGGTGACGGGGTGAACATGCCACACCACAACATCAGGCAGCATGGGCGCGAGCATTATCACCGCAAGCAGGGTTATCAGTAACGCGTTCTGGAACATATTCGGTACCGACGCAGCGGCATGCTCCAGATTGGCGCGACGATAGACGATATCCGCCACCGCCAGAAAAAAGGTTTGTACTGCAATACCGCCCAATGCATTGCTGACGGCCAGCTCTGCATTACCATTCCAGGCTGCGCTTACCGACAAAACCGACCCGCCAATAGAAGTCGTTCCGCCAAGCAACACGGCCCCGGCGGTGGCTTCACCAATACCGGTGCGATCGGCAAGCTGATCGACAATCCGCGTAATACGTGTTCCTGCGACACCAATGACCACAGCACAGGCAATAAACACATAGACGCCCTGCATCAGGGTCCAGTTTTCAGGCGAGAGCAATAGGCTTCCTTATCGGATCATTGACCAAAGTCCGTACGTGAACAAGCAGCAATCTTTATCTTTGTAGCCTAGCTTGCTCACTGCACAGACACAAGACAAGTGCACCTCGCCCGATGACGTTTACCTGAATCGTTCGTGAGCGTAAACTTGCAGTATCTCGCCACAAACAGACCGTTCATAACTCGTCAGCGTGGTGTCTCACCCACAACAGCAGGACACGACCACTTAGGGGGATACCATGGCCTGGCTCTATCTCGCCATTGCGATAATTTCAGAAGTAATAGGTACACTTGCACTTAAAGCCTCTGAGGGCTTTAGCCAGGCGATACCCGGTATCGTATGCATTGTTGCTTACGCAATCGCATTTTATTTTTTGTCGCTGGTGGTAAAAACCATACCGGTAGGCATTGCTTACGCCGTATGGGCCGGGGCGGGCATTGTACTTATCACAGTAGCCGGCGCCCTGTGGTTTAAACAAATACCCGATCTTGCCGCCGTTGCAGGCATTGTATTGATCATTGCAGGGGTGGTGGTGATCAACGTATTTTCTAAAGCCATCGGTCACTAGTGGAACAGCCACCGTATTTGTCTTAGCGGCCCTAAAACGTAAAACGGGACGCAGCGCTGAGCAGGCAGAAGCCTCCTGCTCGATATATTATTTGTCGGGCTGGCGGCGCCCTCTCACGTAGCTTGTATTTTTATTAACCGCAGTGCTACTCTTTTTCTAGCAGCTTATCGTGTACGTGCCGGTAGCGGCAAAAGGCTATTTATGCTGGCATGGGGCAGAATGCGCCCCCCCTCAACGGACAAAGGGTGCGCAGTATAGCCACAAAAACACACCAGACAGCGGTCAGCATGCGTGGTTTTAAACTGCTACGCTAAACCAGTTAAAAGAAGACTCACAGGGGCGGCATTAATGCGGTGTTACAGAGTGTCGTCAGAGGGTTCCGACACCACGAATAACCGTCGCCTATTCCGCTGTTAGCGCAGCGGCTGATCTGTTCACGGGAATCCAGCGAAAAAGACTGTATTCCAGAAAATTCAGACGACTATAATGTGGCTTTATCAAAGCTTACAGAACTCAGCCGCGAGGCCGTACTCCTCGAGCCGACTAGCGAACTGAGTGTGATATTAAGCGCTTGATAAGATAAAGCAGTCGATGAACACCCCGGACTCGGCGTAGTCAGGGCAATTCCTTTTCTGACCGGGTGAGGAAGAAAAATGAAAACCACGATTGACCAACCAAAGACGCGTCGCAGTGTATTTCGCTGGCTGGCAGTGGGTACCGTAGTCATACTGCTTGTTCCTCTTATCAGCATGAGTGTGTCGGATAACGTGTACTGGAGTCTCGGTGACTTTCTGCTGATGGGAGCAATGCTGTTTGGCTTTAGCAGCGCCTTTGTGCTGCTGTGTCGCTGGCTGCCGGAAAACAAACGCATTGTGGTTGGCATTGTTTTTCTCGCCATGTTTGTTTATTTGTGGGCCGAGTTTGCCGTTGGCATCTTCCTCAACCTGGGCAGTTAGCCTGTCTGGCGGCCGGTTATACTCCGCCCTCGCCCTCCTATGATCAGGACTTTACAATGATCGACTTTGACAACAAAAGTATTTTCAAATTAAAGCGAAATGCAGATTATGCAGAGAAGGTGACTGAACTGCTGGTCGATGACGAAGAAGTGATCGATGCCTTTAAATCGATGCGCGATGGCGTGATCTTCACCAATAAGCGTATTATTGCCGTGAACGTCCAGGGACTTACCGGCAGCAAAAAAGATTTTACGTCTCTGCCGTATAAAAATATTGATGTGTATTCGGTCGAGACCTCCGGTACCTTTGATCTTGATTCTGAACTGGAAATTTATTTTTCATCGCTCGGGCGCGTGCGCTTTGAGTTTTCGGGTAAAAATTCACTCACCGAAATTTCACATTACATTGCCCGTCACGCACTCTGACGTTACCTGGTAGCCCTGTCGGTGTATAAAAAAGGGGCACCGCAGTGCCCCAAACGTGGTCCAGGGAGTAGACCGGTTAAAAAGTTAACTGGATGCCTGCTTTGTAAAAGCGGCCCAGGGGATCGTAATTACTGGGGAAAGTATTGCCTGAATTTGAACTGGTATCACCGATGTCGTTACCCAGTACCGGTGGATCTTTATCAAACAGGTTATCGATACCCAACGTAAAGCGAACGTTGTCGTTCATCTGGTACGACGCATACAAGTCAAAGTAATCGTAGCTGTCTATGTGACGAAACGCTTCAAAGCGACGACTGGCTTCGACCGGCTCCACGTCCACCGAATTAATATGACGCCACAGCAGTGATACCGTAAATGCGTCATATGTCCAGGTGGTACGCTGGATCCAGCGCAGGTCGGAAATCGGATCACAGGTGGTGCCGAAGTAGCCGTTACAGTCGGTGACCGGCACCAGATCCGAACTTTGTGATTCCTGGGTGAGGTACTTGTTGACCGTGGCGGAAAACTCAAAGTTGCCCAGCGCCGCGGTATCAAAATTGAAGTTAAGCCCCACTTCAATCCCCTCGGCCTGCAAAAACTTAAGGTTCGTGGTAAAGCGCTGTACGCCCGCTGCGTCACCGGTAAGATCGCCCCCTACGCGAATGATCTTCGCACATTCATCGGTGTTACCATTCAGGTAGCATGCATCGAGAATTTCCTGTGCAGAAAATTGACCAATGATGTCCTCAATTTCAATGTTGTAGTAGTCCACCGACAGCATAAACGTATTGGCCCAGTCGAAAGTGGGTGTCCATACGATACCGGCCGTGGTGGTATCTGCCTGCTCAGGGCCGGGTGGCGAGGTTGGCGAGCTACCCGAGAACGTATTGATTTGTCCTGAAATGATATCGGGCACCACGCCCACCTGTTCAGGCCGCATGCCGGTAGACACACACAGCTCGCGCAGACTATCACTGATGTTGCCGGCGTTGGCTACCGAGCACGGATCCGCGGTGGCGTTATCCAGCCCGGATGTCACCGGCGAAAACAACTCTCCCACATTTGGCGCGCGGTTTGCCCGTTGCTGCATAACCCGCAGCAGCACAGGTTCAACCGGCCGCCAGTTAAAGCCGAGTTTCCATGAATCGGTTTTGCCGACGGTGTCATAGTCGGAGGTTCTGAAACCAAACTCGATATCCATGGTTTCGGCAAACGCATAACCGTCAAACACCGGTAATACCCCTTCTAAGAAAAACTCATCAACCTTGTAGCCGCCATCAATTGGCAAAATATTCCCGCCTGCACCGCCCAGACAACTGGTGGGAGCCAGCTTCAGGCACTCATCCGGTGACAGTGCACCATTCTCAGAACGATGTTCATAGCCCACACTCAGTGATAACGGCCAGGTCGCCGAAGGTAAGCTGATCACATCAACCGGACCATCAAAAATGACCTGAATAATTTCCTGATCGTACTTTTGCTGCTGCAGTGCCACTGCACTGGAGTAGGCCGCAGCCGCGTCTGTGATGGTGCCAAACCCACCGAACAAATCAATCGGTACACAGGAGCCGCCTACCGCGCAGGTAACACCGTCCCGGGTATCTAACGCGTTTTGCAGGTTCTCGACGTTGGTATATCCCGCACGTTCGGTCGTACGATTCGCTTCACCATATTGGTACGACACATCGTAATTCCAGTCACCAATAAACTGGCCACGCACCCCTGCCAGAATTTGCCAGATTTGCGAGTCGTAGCGCTCTGAGCGCGTGCCTAACTCCAGCGTACGCCGCCGCAACCGAACTTCCAGCGTATCTTCGGTATCAACAATGCCGTTACCGTTTACGTCATTCCAGCTGCCACCGTTAACCAC
Source organism: uncultured Alteromonas sp. (assembly GCA_964508695.1). Taxonomy (GTDB): domain Bacteria; phylum Pseudomonadota; class Gammaproteobacteria; order Enterobacterales; family Alteromonadaceae; genus Alteromonas. The sequence goes on along the minus strand of CAZDUT010000004.1, from coordinate 32,128 downwards.
GGCGCCGGAGGCCACCGCCGCATTTGCGCCGTCAATGATGTAGGCCAGCGCCTGATCACCAATCAGCGGGTTATACAACGGCAGCGTAAACTGCGTACCGAATGTGCCCGACGGGGCAACCTGCTGCTCGACAGTGGTATTGGTAAAGTTAAAGCTGGTGTAGCCCTCAGCGTGTTCGTTTATGGTGTAGTGCGCCATCATCGTGGCGGTAAAGCGCTCGGCGGGGGTCTGGTAATAATTAAACGGGTTAAAGTTAAACAGGCTACAGTTACTGCCCAGCGTGCCGTCTTCACGGAACTGCCCGTCTACCTGCGTCGTACCGATAAGTTCAAAACGTGTTGGCATGGAGGTGGTTGAGCCGGAGCCATTGATATCGACCACATTGGGTCCGCCGCATCCCGCCTCTGGCAATTGCGCCTCTTCCCCGGCACGGTACTCGGCCAATCCTGCCCCCGTGTTAGAGTTAATCCCAAACTGACCAAGTGGCCGGTCACCCAACAATACCGGCTTACGCTCCATCCACGATACCGACCCCACGGCATTGCCGCGTCCGTCTTCGAAGTCGGAGCCAACGGTGAAGGTAATATTGCTTTGGTCACCGTCACTTTCATCGCTTTGCTGATGATCTAAATCCAGTTGTACGCCGCTAAAATCGTCTTTTAAAATGACGTTTACCGCGCCGGAGATGGCGTCAGATCCATATACCGCCGACGCTCCACCGGTGATCACGTCAATACGTTCAATCAATGACGTGGGAATGGTTGAGGTATCGACCTGGCCGTTAAAGTTAAATGGCACCATGCGCCGCCCGTTTAACAACACCAGGTTACGCTGGGCGCCCAGCCCGCGCAGATCAATGGTGGCCGCACCGGCGGTGCCGTTATTTACGTTGCCGCCGTCCGCCGGAATGGTCGATGGCAGTGACCGTATCACGCGCTCAAACTCCGGTTGCTGTAAGTAACCGATATCCTCTTCACCAATGGAAAAAATCGGACTGGTGGATTCCACGCCCGGCGAGCGTACACGGCTACCGGTAATGGCTATCACTTCTACATCGTCTTCGTTGTCCTGTGACGCGGTATCTTCCTGTGCAAACACGCCAGCACTGAAAACGGATGAAGCCGCTGTCACACCGCAAAGCATTGCCAGCCGAATCGACCTGGCCAGTCTGGAAAAGTTATACATAGTGGTCTCCCGGTTCGTCACATCGGCAAGGCCGGTGACGAAAGTTATTATGGTTGTGGTGGCCATGACGCGGTGAGGCTACGCCATACTGGCTAAGCTAGAAGCATTGGTCAGCCAGCACTAGCGCTAATACACCAAAGGAGGGAACGGGGTGATAAACCGGGCGTATTCGCCGGTAAATGGTACGCCCGTATTGCCGGAGGCGCAGAACGGGCCTAGGCTTAGGACTACATAACAAATACACAAACGGCGGGATTGGTGTGATGTATGGCGCTCTGTGCGTGGTGAAACGTATGAATGCCGTGATCCGGGTGCCAAAATCCGTGGGATTTTGCGGTTTTTTGCGGTCGGTCGATTTGCGCTATCTCCTGTTTATCCGCAATAATCGCGATCCTGAACTTTGGCGGCCGCACCAATGTTAAAATCCCTGATCCGACATTTTCCATCCCGCCTGTTCTGCCTGGCATCCACCCTGTTCTGGCTAGTCATGAATACGCTGGCAGCGGATAACAGTTACCGGGTCGGCATGGAGTACGGGCGAGAGCTCGTCTGGCATGAGGTATGGCTGCGATACATTCCCTGGTGGGGAAACTGGATCATTCTGACACCGCTGATCATCGCCGCAATTCGGGCTATCGATCTGGATCCGCGGCAGCCCTGGCAATTTGCCGGCAAAAACCTCGCGCTGATGATTGTTATGATGGCGTTCTACTGGCTGCTGACCGCGGTCGAGGTGGCCTGGCTGCATTACGATGACGGCGTTACCCTGGCTAACCTTAAGGCGATCGGCCAGGAAGTGCTGCGCAGTCCGATGCATCTGGATTTTTTGATTTACCTGTCGGTGGCCTGTATTGGCTTTAGCGTGACTTATTATACGCGCAGTAAGCATGAGGCACTGCGTAACGCCAAGTTAAGCAGCCAGTTGCTGGAAATTGAGCTGCAATCGCTGAAGTCTCAGCTCAGCCCGCACTTTCTGTTTAATACTTTAAATACCATCTCGGGGCTTGTAAGGCTCGGCCACAAATCCGACGCCGTAACATCACTCAGCGAGCTGTCAAAAATGTTTCGTACTGTGCTGGAAAACCAGAAAAACCAGCTTATTCCGCTGCGGGAGGAAATGGCGTTTATTCGCAGCTATCTGGCAATCCAAAAAATTCGATTCGAGGATAAGCTGGATATCGATATCGAGGCCGACGAAGCGGCCATGGATGACGATGTGCCGTTTATGCTGTTACACACCCTGGTTGAAAATGCCGTGCAGCATGGCTCACAGCTGGAAAGTAACCATAATTTACTGAAACTTCGTGTGTCGTCTGCGCCAGGATGCCTGGACATCACGCTCTCTAACCAGGCCTGTAAGAAAACCGGACACAAAGGCTTCGGTATCGGTCTGGATGTCAGCCGCAAACGGCTTCGCCATCTTTACAGACGTGAAGACCTGCTTTCCTGCCATCAGAATGACAACGGCTTATATGTTACCCATTTGATGATCCCCTGTGGAGAAGCGCATGCATAAAGTATTGGTCGCAGACGACGAGCGCATTGCCCGCCAAATTGTTGTTAACCTGCTGGAAACCCAGTCAGACATAACCGAGCTGTTTCAGGCAAAGGACGGGAATGAAGCGCTGGCCCTGGTAAAGCAGCATCAACCTGATATCGTATTTCTGGATATTCAAATGCCAGGGCAAACCGGAACGCAGCTGGCTGACAAGCTCCCCCACCATTGTGCACTGGTATTCGTGACCGCTTACGACAAGTACGCGGTAGAAGCCTTTGAGCTATGCGCGGTGGATTACCTGCTTAAACCCTTTGATGATGCCCGCTTTTTTTCGGCGCTTGACAAAGCGCGTCGCCATCTGGAAGACAGTGCCAGCTTTGACAGAGCGCAAATGGCGCAATTTTTTGCCTATGTCAGTGCTGAGCAACATAGCCATTACAAAACCCGGCTGGTCGTAAAAGAGCCCGGCCGGATCCGGCTGTTGGATGTATCTGACATAAATTTCATCGCCGGAGCCGGCAATTATGTGGAAGTGCACCTGCTTGATGGTAGCCAGGTGCTTCACCGCGAAACGCTGACCCGCCTGGAAACGCAGCTCGACCCGGACACTTTTGTTCGTATACACCGCTCCACCATCGTGCGCCGCAGCAGCATCATGGAGCTCAAACCCGGCAGCAAAGGCGATTACGCGATCACCTTGCTGGGTGGCGATAAAGTCACATTGTCACGCCGGAACAAGGGCCGCCTGGCCGACCTGTTCGACTAACGCTTTCATTTCCCGGGGTTATAACGTGGATTTGATTTCTCATTTTTTTCACGCCTTGTGATAATCTGCTAACGTTACCAACGACGAGTAAACGGAGCTTCGCGTCAATGCCTGCATGGATGACCAGAAAAAGAATCATTTTGCTGACAATACTGCCCGCCCTGGGACTTCTGGTCAGTATCTCATTGCAGTTTCTGTCAGGCCCGTTTTACACGCAATCACTTAATCAGTCGGCACTTTACGTTTATTTTATAGGGTCAGTGTACTGGTCTGTGGTAGCGCTATTTGCCGGCGTGTATATGTATTCACTGTGCAGCAGCATGGACCACGCAAAATTTTTCAGTGGCCTGCTGTCGGTCATTGTCGGTGCGGGACTCCCCTGGCTGATTGGCAGAATGCTGTAGCACGGTTTGGCAGACTAACGGGAAGGAAGTAATTATGTTTGTTGTGATGTTTGAGTTTGTGGTGAAACCAGGATGCGAAGATGCGTTTTTACAGCACTGGCCGAAAACCACGCAAGGCATTTACCTTTTTTGCGGCAGTCTCGGCTCTCGCCTGCACCGCAATGAAAATGGAGAATTCATTGCCTATGCACAATGGCCCGACAAAGCCACCTGGGAGAAAGCCGCCGAGGTGGCCATGTCCGATGAGTATGAATCCCACCGCCAGGCAATGCGTGACGCTCTGAATCTGGAGGAAACACGTATTTTGTATAAAATGGAGGTCGATATTGATTACCTTCAGCGACGCCCTTTTAACGTATAATGCCCCCAGCATTTTTAACCGGAAACAGACAGTATGAAGATTTGGGTCGACGCCGATGCCTGCCCTGTAGCCATTAAACAAACCCTGTTTCGCGCCGCCGACCGCACCGGCACGCAGGTGATCCTGGTCGCGAATCAGTTTTTGCAGATACCACCGTCTAAATATATATCCCGCATACAGGTACCCAAGGGCTTTGATGTCGCTGATAATGAAATTGTACAGCGTTGCAATGCCGGCGACCTGGTGGTGACCGGTGATATTCCACTGGCTGACGAAGTGATCAGTAAAGGCTGCACGGCGCTGAATCCGCGCGGAGAGGTACTGACCAAAGAAAACATCAAATCCCGCCTGAACATGCGCGACTTTATGGACACGCTGCGCAGCAGCGGCGTGCAAACCGGCGGCCCGGCGGCGCTCAGCAGCAGCGAAAAACAGGCCTTTGGCAATGCGCTGGACAGGTGGCTGGCCGCGACGAAGAAAAACTAGTCGTCAGACTGTCTCAATAGCTACAGGGAGAGTAAGTTATGCAAGAGAGTGACAAAATCGCCGTTTTTATCGACGCAGATAATGCACCAGCAAAGAAGATCGACAAAATTTTGTCCGAGTTGGCGAAGTACGGCGTGGTAAATATTCGAAAAGCTTATGGCAACTGGACCTCCCCCACGCTTAAATCGTGGGAAGACGTGTTACACGAGTTTGCCATACAGCCCATCCAGCAATTTGATTTAACCAAGGGTAAAAATGCAACGGATATGGCACTGGTCATTGATGTTATGGATGTGCTTTATACTAAAGACATTGATGTAATTTGCCTGGTCTCCTCTGACTGTGACTTTACGCCGCTGGTGACCCGAGCCCTGGCGGAAGGCAAGCTAGTGATAGGTTTCGGAGAAAGAAAGGCGCCGAATGCATTCGTGAACAGCTGCTCACGCTTTTTGTACCTGGATGAAGAGACCTGCGACGCCGCCGTGCCCAAACCAGCCCCATCGATTAAAAGTGATACGAAGCTTATTCGCTTACTCAGACAGGCTATCGAGTCGGTCGAAGAAGACGATGGCTGGGCATGCCTTGGGCCTGTCGGCAATCATATCTCCAACCATGCGTCTTTTGATCCGAGAAATTATGGCTTTAAGAAGCTCAGTGAACTCTTTAAAGCCATCGATCTGTTTGAAATTAAAAAATCAAATTCTCAGCAACTGTGGGTAAGAGACAGGCGTCGTAGTAAAAACTAGGCTATTTTTGTAGCGTAGTCAGTGAAGTATTTACTGGCGGGAACGACACACAAAGGAGCCTTGAGATGCAACGTCATGGGCTGACCATAGGTATTGAACGCACAGATAACCGTTTCTTTTTAACCATGAAAGCACAGGGCAAACTCACCCACGACGATTATCAGGCGATAACCCCACTTATTGATGCAGCGCTCTCAGAGGTGAAAGCTCCCACCATAAGGATGTTCATTGATGCCGTTGACTTTGACGGATGGGAGCCGCGTGCGGCCTGGGATGATTTTAAAATTGGCCTTAAGCACGGTCGCGAATTTGAGCGGGTTGCAATTTTCGGTACCCAGCCCTGGCAGGAAATGGTTGCGCGGGTAAGCAACTGGTTTATTGCCGGCGAAGCGCGATATTTTGAAGATATTAAAGCCGCCATGCGCTGGCTAAACGAGCCATGATCCGCCGCCCGCTTACTCCTGTTAACCATTTAGCCAGTGCAGACTGCAGCGCACTGAACTATCTTTAAAGTTTGTAGCGCTTAGGCGGGTCAAGATAGTAAGCTTGTGAGGGTGCCCAGCAGCAGCCACCTTTCACGACGAACGCAGGGTACAGATTATGAATCTTTCAAGACACAAAAACAGACTGTGCAACACCACATTAACCGCAGTTGCAGTGGCAGTAGGAATAACCACAGCGTTAATTTCTGCCAATGTAGGCATCGCCTCTTCAATTGCTGTAGGTATCGGTGTTGGGTGGCTGTTTAGTAACAGAAAAGCGGGCACATCCAATGGACCGTTGGATGAGTAAGCCAAAGCGGCAAAGGAGAGCACTATGCAGGTAAGTAATAAGTTCGATGTATCGCTGAACCCGGTCGACACATACGCAACAGGAGCTAACGGCAATCAATTAGGCCGTATGACTCTCGATAAAACTTTTCATGGCGCACTGGATGCGGTAAGCAAAGGCGAAATGTTAAGCGCAATGACCAATACCCAGGGTTCGGCGGGCTATGTCGCAATCGAACAGGTTACCGGCTCACTGAAAGGCAAGGAAGGTTCGTTTGTGTTGCAACACTTCGGCACCATGCAAGACGGTGAAGACCGGCTTATCCTGGAAGTGGTCCCTGACTCCGGCACCGGGGATTTACGCGGGCTCACGGGAAAAATGGAAATTGAAATCAGAGGCGGTCAGCACTACTACACCTTTGATTATGACCTTTGAGCAATGCCCCCAAAACCAGGCGGGACACAACCTGTCCCGCCTGACCACTACGCTTCGACGGTAAACGTCAATCCGGCCCGTTGCTCCAGGCGCTTAATCAATGACTCTCCGAATGCCGCTGCCGGAGTATAGAAACCACCGGCAATGCTGACATCCTGACACAGACAAAGCGCGCACTCCGACAGCATTTTACAGGTTGAGCCGTAACCGGGATCTTTGTCGCCCCGTACCGACAATGAAAACGTGTTGCCGTTTTCTGCCTTTCCTGTGAACAACACGTCATACATGCCATTCTCACGCTCTTCACGACTGGGGCCTTCACCGGGCTTCGGCGCATCGTCACCCGCCAGTGACTTATCCTCAGCGACCTGTCTGGCCATTTCTTCGCCTTTATCACCCGCACCGGTCATCATCATTTCATCGTATTCGAACTGTTCACCATAGCGGTAATGCATCAGGTAGTTACTTCGGTGCACGTTTTTGGTGTTGATAGTAGCCATGATAAAAGGCGCAACCCAACTTCCCAATGCCTCATCGAAGTAGGGCTTGTTAGCCTCAGGCTGAGGATGGGCATGCCCGGAATCTGCCAGCGAAAACGGATTACCAAGAATTTTCATCACATTGTTGTCTTTTTTCGCCGCATCCATGGTCGCTTTGAGGCTGGCGGCAGTGCCACCGGAGAAGCGCCCTTTCATTTGACGCACGCGACCCTTTATATAGGGCAGCATATGACCGGTTTGGTTGACAGCATGCTGTTGCAGCGCAAATACGCCTAAATCGAAGGGCACCGAATCAAAGCCACAGGAGAAGACAATGGCTGCACCAGACGCCTTGGCTTTCTCTTCATATTTCGCAATCATGTCGTGCATCCACGCGGGTTCGCCGCAAAGATCAACATAGCCTGTACCATTGTCGACGCAGGCCGCCAGCAGTTTTTCACCATAAAGCTGGTACGGGCCGACCGTCGTAATCACCACCCGGGCCTTTTTCGCCAGTGCATCAAGCGCGTCCTTGTCATCGCCGTCCGCTACAAGCAGCGGAACCGATATGCCAAGCTCCTCGCTAATACGCACCAGCTTCTGCTTGTTTCTGCCCGCAAGCGCAAAGCGAACGTCAGGGTTCTCGGCATAAGCCTGCTGAAAATATTCAGCAACCAACTGACCGGTAAACCCGGTCGCGCCAAAAATCACTACATCAAAGTCTCTGTCCTGTGTCATCACTGTCTCCTGCTATGGTTGTCCCAAAGGAATATAGAATTCACACGTGCTTCGGGTAAACGGCCCGACCTGATAGGAAAGATCACATAAACCAGCAAAATCGCATTTTCACCGCAAACCTGCTAGCGTATCCGGGAATAATAAAAACACTTATCCTACGGGGAAAATAAGGACGACTATGCGCTATGTGGCTTTTGTTTTATTTTGCGTTTGTCTGACAGGCTGCTATTACCTGCTGACCATGACGTCGCTCGAGTACACCAAGGCCGATGAGCTGGCCGGATTACTGAATATCGGCGCCAATGACGATGCGGCGCACCTTGCCAAAGATGTCCTGGTTATTGCCCTCGCGGGGCTAATTCCCGCGGTATTGGCTCACATGTACGAGCCCAGAGGTAAGTGGCTGTGCGTTGCACTGACCATTGTGGGAGCAGTCTTTTTGCACGGCAATACCGGTATTCAGTTCTGGGATCCGGTGGGCTTTGAGCGCTTTGTTAACACGTACCTGTATGGTAACAAGCCGGCAGGCGTTACACTGGCCACCTCGCTGGTTCTGTCGCCGCTGATTTGGCTAAGCATTATTACCTTCGCCAAGCCGCCGCGTCGTGAGCGCATGTGGATGCATTCAGACTAGCAGGGGCACCCGCAGTATAATCGTTTCCTGGCCTGCGGGTGTGCTAATCTGCAATCGTACTGATTACAGCAAATGAACATTGTCGTCTCGCTGGCGTAAATAGCCTATCACTTCTGTTTCAGAGATCTGTTATGCGCGCTGCTGCCCTTGTCGTTATTCTGTTACTTTCGCTGCCTTATGCCGTTGCACAAGACGCGCCCCCGACGCATCGCATAGAGCAGATGAAAGACAATGTGTACCGCTTTACCTATGGTCATTACCGCTCGGTATTTATGGTGACCGCAAAAGGCATTATCGTTACCGACCCCATCAGCACACAAGCTGCTACCGTTTTGCAGCATGAGCTGAAACAGCGCTTTAATGTGCCGGTGCGTTACATGATTTACAGCCACAATCATGTCGACCATGTAATGGGCGGTGAGGTGTTTGACAGCGAGAAAGTTACTGTGGTGTCACACCGTTATGCCAAAGAAGACATTGTCATGACAAAGCTGCCCACCGCGCGCCCGGAACTGACCTTTGATAACACCCTGACACTGACACTGGGTGATAGCGCGGTCGAGCTGACGTATTATGGCCCGAACAATGGGCATGGCAATATTGGCATGCGGTTTATGCCCGCCAATGTGATGTACATCGTCGACTGGGTGGTTCTGGGCAGAATGCCTTATAAGAGCCTGCCGGGCTATGACATACAGGGTATGATCCGTTCGACCCGGGCACTGCTTGCCGAGCCGGGTTTTGACTTACTGGTCGGCGGCCATGCAGATGCGGGTAACCGCGCACAGGTCATGCACTACCTTAGTTACCTTGAAGCACTTTATGCGGCCGTTCGCGATGGCATGCTGAACGGCGAGTCGCTGGATTCGCTTAAGCAGTCTGTCGTGCTGGATGACTACCAGAACCTGCGCATGTATAAGGAATGGCTACCGCTGAATATTGAAGGCGTTCACCGCACACTTACCGATATGTCATATTTTGAGATGCGGCCGGATGTTACTGCACAATAAGCTGCGGTAAGTGTCATAGACACCCAACACCGAGAGCGGTAAACTTTTGTCTGTTATGATTACCCGTTCAATATTTACCGACATTCTCGCCGTGCTGGCGGTGGCTGCGCTGATTGGCGTCACCTTTATGTGGACAGAGGCCAAGAAAGAAGTGCTTTATCTGTGCGACAATTTTTCTCCCGGCGTCACACAAAAAAGTGTCTTTAAGCAATTAGATACCGCCAACTTTCTGACCTACGACTCGCAGTTTACTTCGGCCGGCAGCACCACGATTGCACGCAGTCCGCTGCACCTTGACGGCTTACACTGCCGGATTTATTTCACTCGCGATGAGCGGGTAGCTCACGCGCAGGTTACACGCGGATAACCTTTCGCCCCCAGCCTCACCAATCGCGATCAATGCCCTGCGCTGGTGCAGGGTTTACATTGGATCAACACAGCGTTCACCGCGGCGCAAAAAGTCGTAAAGACAGCGATACCCCTGCGGGCTTTCAGGCCCTGACAAACTGTCTCTGAAGCCTGTCAAGATTGACTGACGCACGTATAATTATCCTGTTTTTCTTCAACAGGTTAATTCCATTATGCCCATTGCAAAGCACAGCGTGCTTGAAGACATTTTTGCTTTAATTTGCGCTGGCTTGTTTGTCGCCTTTGGCGTGCATCTGTTTCAGTCACAGGATCTAATGGTGGGCGGTGCTGCTGGCCTGGCCCTGCTGGGAACCCATGCGCTGCCGGTAAACTTTGGCACCCTCTTCTTCATGATTAACCTGCCGTTTTACGCACTCGCGTGGACCCAAATCAGCAAGCGCTTTACGTTCAACACCTTTGTATCGGTGACAACCGTGTCGGTGTTGACCGAGCAGGTTCACAAGGTGGTTGATATCAGTCATATCAACCCCTTCTTTGCCGCTGTATTTGGTGGCATTCTGATTGGCATGGGCATGCTTATTATGTTTCGGCACTCCTCAAGCCTGGGGGGCGTGGGGATCCTTGCGTTTTACCTGCAGGGCCGCTTCAACATCCGGGCGGGTTACTTCCAGTTGACCGTAGACAGCATCATCTTACTGAGCGCCCTGTGGTTCATTGCCTGGCCGCTGGTGACGATTTCTATTCTTGCTGCGCTATGTCTGAATACGGTGATTTCACTGAATCATCGCCCCGAGCGATATGCACCACCGAAAAAGACCGCCCCGGCCTCACCGCATTCGGTTTCAATGGACAGCGACATGCATCCGCAGAACGGCTAAGGCCGTTTTGCTAGCCCAGCACCACATCCAGTCCCATCATGAGCACAAAACCGACGAGCAATGTGAATGTTGCCAGGTTTTGATGCCCGCCCTGATGGGTTTCGGGAATGATCTCATCGCTGATGATAAACAGCATCGCGCCGGCCGCAAACGCCAATGCCCAGGGCATTAACACAGTGGTGGTCGACACGGCCAGTGCGCCAATCAAGCCGCCTACCGGTTCGACCATGCCGGAGGCTACGCCAATAGCGGCACTTTTCATCGCGGAATACCCCACTGACAACAGCGCCACGGCAACAGCCAGACCTTCCGGTACGTTTTGCAGGCCAATCCCCAGCGCCAGTGTCACACCGTTTTTCACTTCTCCCCCTGCAAAACCGACCCCTACCGCTAGCCCCTCAGGAAAGTTGTGCAGCGTGATGGCAATGACAAACAGCCAGATGCGTCCCAGTTTGGGGTCGCTGGCGCCATCATGTCCGCTTTGAAAATGTTCGTGAGGTGCACGCTGATGGATAAAAAACAGCGTTGCTGCTCCCAACAGTGTGCCCGTACCAACGATCATCGCACCACTGAGAGAGCTGCCTTCGGTGGCACCGGCGTATTCCAGAGCAGGTAGCAGTAACGAGAAAAACGTGGCAGCCAGCATGATGCCCGCCGCCAGGCTTAACAGCCCGTCTTCGAGACGCCGCGATAAGGAGCGAATGGCAAAGACACCACAGCTGCCCAGCGCCGTGCCCAGGCTGGCACAAAAGCTGGCGATGACGCCCATTGAGATGATATCTGCCGCGTTCATGTTGCCCCGAACTTACTCATTTCTAGGGCTGTATACAGCAGAGCGGGCGCTTTTGCTCACCCTCATTCAGTCGTGTTTAACAATCCTCGGTACCCTGGCTGATACGCGGGTCATGAGTTCGTATCCAATGGTTCCGGCATATTCTGCCACTTCATCGATCGCGATATGCTCCCCCCATAGCTCCACTCGGTCGCCGGTTTTTACACCCGCAATGTCGGTCACATCTACCGTGATCATGTCCATTGAAACACGCCCGGCAAGAGGCGCACGCTGGCCGTTGATCACGACGGGGGTGCCGTTGGGGCAATGTCTTGGATACCCGTCGGCGTAACCTATCCCCACGGTGGCAATCACACTGTCGCGGGAGGCTGTCCAGGTTTGCCCATACCCCACCGCCTCCCCTTTGGGAATTCGACGCAGAGCGATGATGCTGGAGCGCAGGGTCATGGCAGGACGCAGCGCTTTTGCGCCTGCGGGCATAGCAGGACCACTGCCAAAAATAGCCACCCCGAGACGATTCCAGTGACCATGACTGTCTGGCCAGGCGATGGCCGCGGGCGAGTTTGCGATACTGACGGGTAGTCCTGCGTCGGTGCTTAACGTCTTAAATGCATCAAGCTGACGCTGAGTAACGTCCGAGGTCAAATCATCTGCACTGGCAAGGTGAGTAAGCAGCACGGTTTCCTGGTTCATAACGTGGTGGTAACGCGCCAGCATGACGGCGGTGTCCGCCAGAGAGAAGCCGAGCCGATGCATACCACTGTCGACTTTAATCCAGACGTCCGGACGCTCGTGCTCGGCACAGTCACTGACCCAGATTAATTGCTGTTCGCTGTGCATTACCATCACACAATTGTTCAGCCTGGCCAGCTGGCATTCACGGGGCTGGTGTGGCCCTTCCAGCACCACGATCGGCGCCGTGATCCCAGCTTCACGTAGCGCGATTGCCTCTTCAATGATCGCCACGGCAAAGCGGTCAGACACATCACGCAGCAAACGGGCTACATTGATTGCCCCATGCCCGTAGGCATCAGCTTTTATGACTGCCATCGGCTGACTGTCTGGCGCCAACGCCTTCAGCCTGTGGAAGTTATCAACAATAGCATTGGCGTGAATAATAGCCTGTGTCTGTCTGCTCACACCTGACGACCTCTAAAACTCGGGAATGACGGGCAAGTTTACCACGAAGCGTATCGGGTAGAATTGCGCTATACAAAAAACCTGCGATCCTCTAAGGTGAAGCGCAATATGTCAATAGATGTTACTAAGCAAAAGGCCTATGAGCACACAATCTGACAACGCATTGCTTGCTTCACTGGAGACCCTGATTTCTGAGGGACGAAATCCTGACACCATGGATATCGACACATTACCGACAGAAGCCATACTGGCGCGCATTAATCGCGAGGATGCGAAGGTGGCGCCGGCAGTCGCTGGGCTTATTCCGGGCATCGCCGAGGTGGTGGACGCGGTCGTCGAGAGAATTGCAGCAGGCGGCCGGTTAATTTACGTCGGCGCTGGCACCAGCGGCCGGTTAGGGATCCTGGACGCGGTAGAGTGTCGTCCCACCTTCAGTGTTCCTGACTCATTGGTTATTGGTATTATTGCAGGAGGTGAGCAAGCGCTTACACACGCGATTGAGGGGGCAGAAGATAACAGTGACCAGGGCGCAGCTGATTTACATGCGCACACCCTGAGCAATAAGGATGTTGTTATCGGACTTTCCGCGAGCGGGCGTACCCCTTATGTGGAAGGCGCGCTGAAACATGCTACGAAAACTGGCTGTTTCACCGCCGCTGTGGCATGCAGCCCTGACGCCCCCATTTTTGAGCACGCGAGTGTGCCGCTGTGCGCCGTGGTAGGACCGGAGTGTTTAACCGGCTCGACGCGAATGAAGTCAGGCACTGCGCAAAAGCTGATTTTAAACATGATCAGCACGGCCAGTATGATTCGCCTTGGTAAAACCTATGAAAACCTGATGGTGGACGTGAATGCCAGCAATGCTAAGTTGCGGGCACGGGCGGTGCGCATCGTTATGCAGGCCACCGACTGTACAGAAGACGTGGCTCGCGACGCCCTTGTCAGGGCCGACAACAAAACCAAGGTGGCTATTGTAATGTTACTGACAGGCACCGATGCAGACACTGCCCGACAGCGTCTGGACAGCAGCCAGGGTTTCTTACGAGAGGCTGTCGACGCATGATCCGTCTCGTGCTGCTGGTCTGTGGCCTGCTGAGTTTCGCTGCGGCAGCGATCACCCCCGGTGCCGAGCAGCCTGACCGCTATATGCCGCTGCTGGAAGGTAAGCAGGTGTCACTGGTTGTTAACCATACCGCGCAAACCCGCCAGGGCCATCTGTTGGATAGCTTGCTTAAAAACAATGTTGAGGTGGTCAGCATCATGTCGCCGGAGCATGGCTTTCGGGGGGATGCCGCTGCAGGTCACAAGGTGACTGACGGTGTCGATTTGAAAACCGGGTTGCCGGTTCATTCATTGTATGGGCGTACCAAAAAACCCACCCGGGACATGCTCAGTAACGTTGATGTCATGGTATTTGATATTCAGGATGTCGGCGCACGCTTTTACACCTATCTGAGTACCCTGCATTATGTACTTGAGGCCGGTGCCGAACATGCTATTGAAGTGATCGTGCTGGACAGGCCAAACCCGCACATTGCGCACGTTGACGGGCCAATTTTGAAACCACAATTCCAGTCATTCGTTGGTATGCATGCGATCCCGGTATTGCATGGCATGACATTAGGCGAGCTTGCCAGAATGATAAAAGGTGAAGGCTGGGTTGCCAACGCTGAAAAGCTAAAGCTCTCTGTAATCCCGGTCAACAACTACCAGCGTACCACGCCCTACACACTGCCCATTCCACCCAGTCCTAACTTACCTAATGCCCGGGCGGTGGCGCTGTATCCTACTCTTTGCTTTTTTGAGGGGACGGCAGTGAGTATCGGCCGGGGTACTGACCGACCGTTTCAGCTGATTGGCCATCCGTCAGTTGCGCTTGGCAGCGACACGGTTCTGGTGACTGGAAATGACGCCGCGCCTTACGCCAGGTACAAGGGCAGAGAGCTTAAGGCACGCTTGCTGACGGCTGACGGGCAATCCGGCATTGATCTGGCGTTACTGACAGCTGCGTTTAAGACGTTTGAGCGGGCGGGCACGCCGTTTTTCACCCGGCCTGCCTTTTTTGACAAACTGGCAGGCACCGATGCGCTGCGCCTTGCTATTGAAGCGGGTAAAAGCAGCGAGGCTATCCGCGCCGACTGGCAGACGGATCTCGATGCGTTTCGGGCAAAGCGTGCGCCCTATCTGATTTACGCGGAAGCACCATGAGCACCGAACACGCGTTTAACAGCTTTTACGCCGGGCTAGCCCGCTTCCTACCGGCGGATAACCTGATCACTGATCTTCCCCGTCGCATTGCGCTTGCCTGTGATGCCAGCTTCTACTCATTGGTGCCAAAGCTGGTTGTGTATGTCCCTGATAGCCAGTCCATGCAACGTCTGTTGGCGCTGGCCAGCCAGTTTGAAATTGCCGTAACGTTTCGCGCTGCAGGTACCAGTTTATCCGGACAGGCGGTCAGTGACTCTGTCCTGGTGATGCTTAGTCGCAACTGGACCGCTGCGACAGTTCACCATGAAGGCCGGCAAATAACCCTTGAACCCGGCGTGATCGGGGCCAGGGCCAATGCTGTGCTCGCGCCGTGGGGACGCAAAATTGGCCCGGATCCGGCGTCAATCAACAGCTGTAAAATTGGTGGGATTGCTGCCAATAACGCCTCTGGCATGTGCTGTGGTGTCGCTAAAAACAGCTATCATACGCTGGCAGCCATGACCCTGATACTGGCCGATGGCACCCGCCTGGACACCCGTGATGACAACAGTGTCGCCGCGTTCAGGCAGTCTCATGGGGATCTTCTGTCTGCACTCAAACAGCAGGCGTGGACGATCCGCCATCATCCTGCGCTTGCCGCGCACATTCGCCACCAGTTTCGGCTGAAGAACACCATGGGGTATGGCTTAAACGCATTGCTCGACTATGACGATCCTATAGACATACTTTGTCATTTGATGATTGGCTCTGAAGGTACGTTAGGCTTTATTGCGGATATCACCTTTGACACCGTGCCTGTGCCCTCTGTCAGACAGACGGGCCTTTACCTGTTTGCGGACAGCCAGTCGGCCTGTGCAGCCATTCCTCTGCTTCGAGACTGTGACGCTGATGCCGTTGAACTGATGGATTGTCGCGCGTTGCGCGCCGTGGCCACATTACTGGCTCCCTTCTATCGCGACGATATTCCTCAGGGCGCGGTGGCTTTGCTCATTGACATCGGCGACGAACAACAATCCCGGTTACATAGCCGGCTGACACGTATTACGGAAATGTTTGATGCACTTCCTGCCACCTCCCGGCCAGTCCCTATGTGTGCATTTACCGACAACGCGGCGACCATCACGACCTTATGGGATATCCGTAAGGGTCTGTTTCCTGCAGTGGGCGCGGTGCGCGAGTCCGGTACGACCGTGATCATTGAGGATGTGGCGTTTGACCTGGCATCACTCCCCGAAGGCCTTGGCGCGCTGAGTAATTTGTTCGAGGACTTCGGGTACGACGATGCGATTATTTTTGGTCATGCACTGGACGGGAACCTGCACTTCGTCTTCAGTCAGGGAGTCGGAGAACGCGAACTAGCCCGTTATGATGAGTTTATGCAGGCAGTGGTTAACCTTGTATCGGGGCGTTATAACGGCTCACTGAAAGCCGAGCATGGCACCGGACGCAATATGGCCCCGTTCTTACTGCAGCAGTGGGGCGAGGAAGGCGTTACGATCATGCGTACGCTGAAGCAACTGATTGATCCCCGTGGGATCTTAAACCCCGGTGTGATTTTAAACGACGATCCCCGGGCCCATGTTAAAAACGTCAAGCGCTTGCCTGAAGTGGACGACATTATTGATAGCTGTATTGAGTGTGGATTTTGCGAGCCCGCATGCCCGTCACTACACCATACCCTTTCCCCACGGCAGCGCATTGCGCTGGCACGACGCGCAGTCTCGCTGCCAGCCGACGAGCAACAGATGGTTGAACACGCTGCCGGAGACTTGTCGGTGGACTCCTGCGCCGCAACAGGCATGTGTGCCAGCCGTTGTCCGGTCGGGATCAACACAGGCACCTGGATCCTCAAGTTACGCGCGCAGCACGCCAGTGAGGAAGGTCAGTGGCGGGCCTCTCATTATGCACTAACAACACGCTTGCAGCGCGGTGCGTTACACAGTGCAGCGGCAGTTACGCGCCTGGTAGGCAAAACCAATGCCGCGCGTGTCAGCAAAGCCTTAAACACCCTCTCGCATGGGCGGGTGCCTTTTCTACTGCCTAGCCTAAGTCGGCCGCCCTCACTGCCCACCACCACATCGCAACCATTACCGGATGCCCTCTATCTTCCCGCCTGTCCCAACCGCCTCCTAGGAGAAGATAATAGTAAGCACTCACTTTACGATATAGTAAGGCGATTGGGTGAAAAAGCAGGACTGACGTTTCAGATCCCCGAAAATTATCTGCAGGTATGCTGTGGCCAGCCGTTTATCAGTCACGGCAATACGCAAGCCACGCGCGACATTCAGGCGCGGCTAGGTAACGTGCTGGACACGTCGTTAAATCACCGCGACATACCGGTGATCGTGGATGCCAGTGCATGTGCACTGACGGCAAAAGGAATTAGAAAAAGTCACACCTACGAGTTAAGTGAATACTTACTTCAGCATGTCGTACCCCGGCTTGCGATTACCCCCGTGGACGAGCCGGTCATGTTGCATGTGAGCTGCTCAAGCACGCACATGGATAACGGCCGGGCCCTACGCCAGTTAGCCGCACTGTGTGCAAATCGCATTGTCGAAGTACAGGATATTGCCTGTTGCGGGTTTGCCGGAGATAAAGGCTTTACCCGACCAGATTTGAATGCAGCGGCACTGGCCACATTGTCCGGCCAGGTGCCCGACGGCTGTCGCCGGGGCGTGTCCAACTCGCGCGGCTGTGAACTGGGTCTGAGCCATCACAGCGGTATACGTTTCTCGCATATTGCGTACCTGTTGGATGAAGTTAGTGCGTAGGGGCAGGCTTAACGGTTACCGGTAGCTGGCCCGGAGCGTCTTTTTTACCTAACAGCACATCCGTTAGCGAGTCGAACATGACGCTGTGAGCCTGATCGCCGGTAACCGACACATTATAAAAATACGTGGCAATGCTCATATCCACCAGCGGTGCGACCTGACTGATCGTGTAAGGCACCCGCATGGCAACAAAAACCGACGTTTTCGACGTGGTGGCAATATGTGCAAGCAGTGCCTGCAGCCAGGTTTGCTGATCACCTGCTGACGCCCGCGGCACAGCCGGATCGAGTCCACCGGTTTCATACATGGCATGCTGCGGCGTGATATCACCGACAATTACCACATCAGCTTCCTGAACGGCGGCCTCTGCCCTGCCCGCTTCTGGCAGGGCGAAATAGGACAGGCAGTCAGCCTTTACCTGTTTGGCAATGGCGGCGGCCTTTGCCGCCTGACAGTGGGCGGCATCCGGCATCACGAACAGCCAGCGACTGTGCTTATCCAGGGTTACCCTTTTGCCGGTCGTTACATGGGTCAGCGACTGAGCGGACAACGCCCGGTCGAGGGCCTGATTTGAGCGAAGCGGCAATACGCCGTCGACTTGGCTGAGCCGGGCGGTTAGCGGCATGCTGGTAAACTCACTTAGCACATAGTGCTTTTTCAGTGAACCGATACGACTGAGCGACTGGATGAGTGAACGCTGCCCGGCGGGCACCGACGTTTGCGCCGTGGCGACCTCCTCCTGTAACGTATACAGCGTCGTAATATCAGCCGGTGTGCGCAGCGGATATGGCATCAGGGCCAAATCAACACCGGCATCAAATGCGCTGGTCAGTGCCTGGGCTGGCGTAAAGTGTGCGGCGATGCCCGCCATGTCCATGGCATCGCTCACAATGAGCCCGTTATACCCTAAGGTGTCACGTAAAATGCCGGTGAGGATCTTTGCCGACATGGTCGCTGGCACAATGGTTTTTTTCCCATTGCGTCCCAGGATCGTGGTGTCATCCAGCTCCGGATACTGAATATGCGCGGTCATGACCATACCCGGGGCGGCGTCACGGATCACCCGGCGAAACGGCAGCAGATCCTGTCGATCAATTATACTGCGATCGTGCATGACCCTGGGCAAGCCGCTATGGCTATCAACGTGCGTATCACCGTGTCCGGGAAAGTGTTTTACTGCGCTTATCACACCGCGTTGCTGCATGGCTCGCACCGCCGCTTCCCCCAGCTTTGCCACCATCGCCGGGTCTTCTCCGTAACTGCGCACATTGATCACGGGGTTGTCAGGATTGACATTCACATCCAGCGACGGCGCAAAGTTGACGTTAATACCCAGTAAGTGAAGCGTGGTGGCCATGCCCGCAGCAACATCCCGCGCAAACTGCGTTCCCATAGCCGGATAGGTGGCGCCAATCGCCATATTCCCGGAGAAGCGTACCGCCATACTGTCAGGCAGACGGGCGACACGGCCGCCTTCCTGATCGATAGCAATGAATAACGCCGGCAGGCCGGCACGGCGCATTATCATCTGCAACTCGTAATTGAGCCTGACCAATTGCGAGGCCGATATAATGTTTTCTGAAAATAAAATGACACCACTGATCGCGTTCTGGGTCAGCAGCCGGGTGATGGCCGGACGGTTGGTAGCGTTAACGTGGGTAAAAGGGGTACGACATGACTGCGAGGACGTCCCGTCGGTGCAAAAGTACCGCAGATCCACGATCAGCTTTTGCCCAATCTGTTGAGCGGGCTCCAGAGGAGCAGCATGAACCAGCATGCCCCACAGGCTCATTATCACAGCGACGACTATTCGCATAACACCAACGGCTTCAGTTGACTAAACACCCTTCATGCTACCTCAGGGTGCAATAACAAATAAACCCGAAACGCGCGGTTCAGCCCGTACAGGCATGTATGCGCCAGACAGCGTCGCCCGAATTGTCCGCAAGCAGGATGTCATTCCGAAAAACAATGACATAGAACGAATGATAACTGGCGAATACCCCGCGACTTAAGTAGCATTCGTAATTTTACGCCACCATGCGTGTGGTTCAACGTTTTATACAGGCTCGTGATATATGGATTGGGTGTCAGTCATCCCCCCGCTGGTTGCAATAATTGTCGTCTTCTGGAAAAAGGAAGTCATTCTGGCCTTGTTGTTGGCAGTATTGTGCGCTGAAGCTCTGCTGCTGGGCGTCAGTGGCAACGGCAACATCCTGTTAGCGCCCATCAACGCCATTGAACAGGCGATTGATACCGCCGCCAGCCCCGGCAATACCCGGGTGCTGATATTCTCCGTGTTGGTAGGAGCATTGCTCGCCTATATTCGTGATTCCGGCGGTGTCACCGCCACCGTCAATTATCTGGTGGGCAAAGGCGTAGCGCGCAGTCGCCGGCAGGTAGGCGGCATTACCATGGTGACCGGCATTGCGGTGTTTATCGAATCCAACCTAAGCGTACTGACGTCCGGCATTTTTGCCCGGGGCCTGTTTGACAAGTTTAAGATGAGCCGCGCCCGGCTGGCCTACATCATCGACAGTACCAGTGCGCCGGTATGTATTCTGATCCTGTTAAACGGCTGGGGAGCGTTTGTGCTGTCCATGCTGGAAGGCTACGAGCTTAATGCTTCAGCGGCCAGTATTTTGTGGGGTAGCGTTCCCCTTAACTTCTATGCGTTGTTCACCCTTGCGATAGTGGCCTACACCATCGTCAGGGATAAAGTTCACGGACCAATGAAGACCGAAGAAGCGATAAAACAGAAAACGGAGAGTGCACCGGAAATTCAGGCACCAACCAAGGCGCGTTTTATGCTTGTGCCGCTGCTGGTCATGGTATTAAGCATGGTTGGCTTTATGCTGTGGACGGGTAATGGCAGCCTGGCGCAGGGTAGCGGCAGTAAATCGGTGCTGTATGCAACGGCGCTGGCAACCGCAGTCGCCTACATGTTGCTTTTGGCTCATGGTCGTTTTACCCATCACCAGGCCGTACGGGTTGGGTTTAAAGGGATGGGCGAGTTACTGCCGCTGGTCACTATCGTATTGTTGTCACTCACCCTCGGCAATAGCTTAAAAGCGCTGGGCACCGGCGTGTTTGTTGCCGGTATTGTTGGTGAATACCTGCCACTGGTGTTAATTGTCCCCATGCTGTTCTTAGCAGGCGCGGTGATGTCATTTACCACCGGCACATCCTGGGGCACCTTTGCCATTCTTATCCCCATTGGTGTGCCGCTTATTCAGTCGCTCGGCCTGCCGCCGTCATTGGTCGTGGCCGCCATTCTGGGTGGCGGGATCTTTGGTGATCACTGTTCGCCAATATCCGATACCACGGCAGTGTCATCCATTGCCGCGGGTTGCGACGTACTCACTCACGTGAAAACGCAAATGCCCTACGCGCTTGTCGCCGGAGGGATGACGCTGGTAGCCTACTTTGTCACCAGCCTTATTATGATTGGGTAATCCTATGCTCCGTATACTGTTTGTCACCGTTGCTCTTTTCATTCTCACAGGTTGTGCCAGTGAACGCATAACGCCGACGCCACCCGCACAACAGGCCGTTGCCATGCCTGACAGCTACAGTGCCGACGCAGCGATGGCGGTACTTAACGAGGGCGGTAACGCGGTTGATGCGGCAATTACCGCCCAGTTTGTACTGGCCGTAACGCTGCCGGAAGCCGGTAATATTGGTGGCGGTGGCTTTATGACCATCGTCAAAGACGACAAGCAACGTTTTCTGGATTACCGTGAAGTGGCGCCAGCTGCTGCACACCGTGACATGTATCTTGATGAGCAGGGTAATGTAAAAACCAAAGAGCCACTATTCGGTGTCAAAGCCTCCGGTGTCCCCGGTACCGTAGCAGGCATGTGGAAGGCGCATCAGGCCTACGGCACCCTGCCATGGTCCCAACTGGTGCAGCCGGCTATCGATCTGGCCCGCGACGGTTTTATTGTCCCTATGCACCTTGCTGAGCGGGTGAGCGCCTACCTGGCGCGCGCAGAGCAGCGCGATGTCGCCACCAACTTTGCCGACTATTTTGGCAATGTGCAGGCCGGCGAACGCTTCACGCAGCCGGAACTGGCACAAACCCTTACCCGCATCCGTGACCATGGTATAAAAGGCTTTTACGCCGGCCCCGTAGCCGAACAGATCGCGTCCTTTATGCAGGCCAATGGGGGGCTTATAACCATGCAGGATCTGGCCACCTACCAGGCCAAATGGCGTGAGCCCCTAAGCCTGCGCTGGCGCAATTTTACGCTGGTTACCGCACCGCCGCCGAGTTCCGGTGGGATTGCGGTAGCACAGTGGCTGAATATGCTCCAGGCCTACGCCGACAAGCACGGTATGCCGGCACAAAATAGCCCGGCCTACGTACATGTGATGGCTGAGATTGGTAAGCGGGTGTTTGCAGATCGGGCCGAATACCTGGGCGATCCTGACTTTGTCGACGTACCGGTTAAGCAACTCACCGATCCCATCTACTTCACACGCCGGGCCGAGGAAATCAACCCGCAGGCAATATCGCCGTCTAAGCCGGTCACGCCGGGGCTGATAGAAAGCGAAGACACCACGCACTTTTCCATCGTTGATAGCATGGGGAATGCCGTGTCTAATACCACCACGCTGAACCTGTCGTTTGGCAGCGGCATGGTGGTAAGCGACGCAGGCTTTCTGCTTAATGATGAAATGGACGATTTCAGTGCCAAACCTGGCGTGCCCAACTTCTTCGGCGCCATTGGCGGCGAAGCTAATGCGATTGCCCCAGGCAAACGCATGTTGTCGTCTATGACTCCGACTATCGTGCTTGAGGGTGGCGACGTAGCGCTGGTCACAGGCTCACCGGGGGGGACGACTATCATCTCTTCTGTGACCCAAACCATTCTCAACGCATTGGTGTTCAATGACAGTGCGCTGCAAAGTGCCAATCGCCCCCGCTTTCACCATCAGCTTTGGCCCAAAGATACGATCCGCGTCCACCTGGGCTTTGACGACGCGACGTTGCAAACCCTCAAAGACATGGGCTATACCCTTGACGAACGCCGGTTTGGGGATGTGCAACTGATCAAGCGCGATATCAACGGGCTCAAAGCCGCGTCAGAAAAAAGCGGCCGCGGAAAAGCGCTCGTGACTGACGGCCCGGACAGTGATTAGTTTTTATTGCGGATACTGGGGTCGCTCAGATAGGTCTTATCGCCGACGGTGAAGCGCAGAATATAGTCATGCATCACTCCCTCAGCGGTACCATCGACATTTTTGTTGTGTACCACCAGTGCCTGACCGCCATGCGGATGCACCGAAAACTCTCTGGCGTTCTGCTCACTTGATGCATGATTGGGCCAAAGCGCATTAAATGCTTTTACCCCCTTTTCCCGGTCTTGCTGGTAGGCCTGCATAATGGCTTCCTTTTCGCTGACCTCATTCATTTCAAACACCTTAAGATCGTAGGATGAGTAGCCCTGCGGGAAGTTAAAGCGAATGAATTTTTTATCCTTTTCAAAATCAATCACCTCTATCTGCTGCCCATCACGGTAAAGCAGCAGGTTGTCGGGACGGGTGTCTGCTTCCGGCTCGCTGGCCGGTGCAACCCGCAGTTCCACGTCAACTGTATGCGGGTTTGCCATGGCAACCACACTTACAAGTGCGATGAGTACTGTTATGAGTAAAGTGGGTTTCATTATTATTTTCCTTTTTCTGATGATGAAACAGGGCGGTTTTATCGTCGTCATTATCATGGGATAACGCCCGCTCCCGGTATATCATTAAGCGCCATAAGTGCAGCGCTTATGTCGGGTTTGAGACTACTGAGTTCGGGATATTGCCAGGCACTTTGCGGGGTCTGCGCCACCAGCGCCTGCAAATCAGCCAGGCGGTTAGTTATCAGTGCCTGCTCAAGCAAGGCGACGAGTGCGTCCGGCCCCATCATGTCGATCATCGGCGTTGGCACAGCGTGCGCCTGAAAACTGCTGAGCCGTAACTGCCATACCTTCGCAGCGGGTACCTCCGCTGACATAATCGCGTGCGCATACTCGTCTGCACGAGCTTGCTGGCCATCAGCCATCAAAAACCGCCAGTACCAGTAGTGCCGCTGGTAATAGCTGGCCAGCCAATAACTGCTGCCCTGCTCAGGCCGTTCGGGATCAATCGCAAAGCTTCGTTCAAACTGGTACTTTGCGTTGGCAAGCTGCTCATCAAGGAAATACGCCTCACCCAGGCTGGCGTGCAAACTGGCGAGTATTTCACGCCAGCTTCGATTGGCAGGATCATGATTTACCAGGCGTTGCATGATGATGCTTTGCTTTTCATATCTCGCAATAGCTGCATCAATGTTGCCGGTGAACACTTCAATTTTTGCCAGCCGGTTGTTGGCCAATACCTTGTCCACTGACGCCTGATAACTCGGCTCAAGTTCCTCCACCCGTGAGAAAAGGTCCAGTTCACTGCGATAAAAACTCAGTGCCTGCGTGAGCTTGAGCTGCTTTTCGTGCGCGGAGCCAAGCCATGAGTAAATGTCGGCCAGCGTGGCAATAACATCAAGATCGGTGGGAGTCTTCGCCAGCACGTTGAGGGTTTTATCCGCCGCTTTTAAAAAATACGATATGGCCAGATCAATGCGTCCGCGGGAATCTGCAAGTGTTCCGAGGTTTGAATTGGCATACGCCACTTCCATCATTGCCGATGGATTGTCTGGCTGCATCCGAGTCAGCCGCTCTGCCGTATCCCGGTAATCGCTGAAATAAGCCTCCGCTTTATCTAAGTCATTGGACGCCCAAAAAGCGTAGCCAACCCAGAATTCGGCCTGTGCCTGTTCAAACACATACGCATAGTTTTCCGGGGCCAGCCGGGTAAGCTCCCTGGCCTGCTCAAGGCTTTGCGTGAATGCGCGGGTGGCCTGCTCGAAGGCATTGGTGTCCATATACACACTGCCAATTTGATAAAGGGCTCTGATCCGGTTTCGCAAACTGCTGGCTGTGGTCTCGGTAGGTGCAAGTTCAGCGTAATAATTCATGGCTTTTTCGCCGATGGACTGCATCACATCAAGCCGCCCCACCTTTTCTAACTGGGTGTGCAAGTCGCCAATTAAAAACTCAATAAGATCCTGGCTTTTAGCCAGATTTCGCTCTGCTGACTGCTGATTCTGCCGGGCCGTATACGATGCCCCAAGCGCGTAGAGCGTGACCACTACCAAAGAGGCAATGGCCGCGTAGCGTATCCGTTTACCCCGTCGGGCGCGATGCACCGAGGCCATCACGTAGGCCCTGAAGTCATCACCCAATGTCAGTTCACTGCGTAACAGTGCTTTACCGTCTTCCAGCGGTTTACCGGGATTCAGCAACAGCGCCGGGTCCTGTTTTGCCGTGCGCCAGCGCTCCACCTGTTCGGCAATCCGGTTACGGATGTTCAGCAGGCTGCGGTTCATTTTCAGCCACTCAATAAGTCGCGGCCAGTGAATAAACAATGACTCGTGGGCCAGCGTGACCACTTCTTCTTCATTGGGGTTTCGTTCACTGACCAGCAGCCTTGCCTCAAGGAAAGCATCCACCAGCTGACCGGCATGATTGTCGACGTTGAGCTGTGTCCGGGGTGTCCATTTTCGCAAAAACCGGCCCTGGGCATCACAACTCGTCAGCTGGTTAAACACTTTAGCAAAGCGTGCTTGTACCGGTGCGTCGAGATGGCTAAATACGGTTTCGGCATGGCTGGCGATGGCACCTTCTATGCCCCCCAGCGCATGGTACTGTTTAAACGTTAACATGCCGCCCGGCGTGCGGGTCTCATACAGTTGGGCAAGGGTAAATTCAAGCAGAGGCAGCCCTTCCGGCGAGCGTGCTGCGCTTTCGGCAATGACCTCGTCCAATGGCGGCTCGCCGTTGTTGCCCTGTTCAAAATGCAGTCGCGCAGCCTGCGCCGGCAGCGTTATCATCTGGCGAATGTTATATAGCACCGGCGGAGATAAATCGAGTTGTCCGCCATTCTGTTTCATGGTCAGAAATGCCGGAGTGTCGCCTAAAAAGTGATAACAGTCGCTGCGCAGTGTGGCGATGACGGTTACCCCTGCCTGTTCCACCAGTGCCTGAATAAGTTCGGCGAAGTGGCGTTGAGCGCTCTCGTCTACCTCTGCAGCAATGTATAACTCTTCAAGTTGATCGATAAGCAGCACCAGCCGGCGGGGGGTGACAGGATCAGACAGCAGCGCGTTGATGGCTGTCACAAACCTGTCGGGTTGACCGGCGGCCATGCGTGTGTACGTGCTGATTTCTTTGGCCGCAATAAGATTATCGGCGCTGTCGGCAGACAGCGCAGCCACCAGCCCGTAAAAGGGATCGCTTTGCACATCTGCCGGGCGCATTATGCCTCGCACCAGCTTACTGCGTGTGCCGGCAGTCTCATCCTGGTACATCGCCGGCAGCAAACCGGCACGGGCCATACTGGATTTCCCTGATCCGCTCATGCCGACAATCAATAAGAAAGGCTGATGTGCTGCCGCTTTGAGTCGCAGTTTCTCAAGTGCCTCGGCAATCGCGTCATTGCGCCCACAAAATACACTGGCATGTTCGAAACGAAACGCTTTCAGTCCCTGAAAGGGATTGCCGCTGTACCACTGCCGTGGCTGCGACATTTGCTCTTCCGAGAGACGGGGTAAATGCGTATCCAGCCAACGATAGAGATGCCCTTCTACCAGGCTTTCAAACTCGGCTATTTGCGTATAACTGTGAAATGCTTTGCTCAGGCATCGCTTCTCATCGGTAAAATGCTGTTGAAAAAAAGCATTCACGTCCCGCGCATGTTTCCCTGCATTGTCCATGCGCCGGTATACCAGTATTGAAGGAGCTCCCTTTTCTTTTTGCGCCTCAAGTGCGGCAAGAAACTCATATTCTGTACCGGTCAGCGGACCTTTGAACGGAGCAGGAATGGCCTCATCAGGGAGTACCGTGCCCATGCGGCGCCACAACACCAGAATAAATACATCCATCGTTGCCGGATCAGGCAGCTGCGGCTGAAATGACTCTCTGGCATCCAGTGGCATGTCTTCCCAAAGCATCAGTTTAAGTTTGCTGCGGTGACCAAACACGCTGCGAAGACGTTCGACAATACCTGACAACAACATGCGCTCAAGGGCGACATCGGAAGGGGATGAAACAAAAATATTACAGGTATGCATGATTTTCTACGCTCAGGCACTCGTCACTTAGCGTAGTACAAAAAACCATCAGCAGCACGTATGATGTCTTTGTTTTGATTAATACTCATGCTTTTTCTGCATCACTTTCTGACAAATCGTCATTTTCAGTCTTAAATGAAAGCAGCGCGCTTTTGCCAGCCACTCAATGGAACGTCCCATGCTTAATTCGGAAGAAGCTGCAATCTACAAGCAGTTTTCACAATCACCGCTGGTACCTATGACATTACGCGTCGGTGTCGCCGGACACCGCGAAAACGCAAATATTCGTAGCGACAACACCGAGCTGGCAGCGCAGATCCGCGCCTTGTATTCGCTCATCACATCGCAGCTGGCGCGCTGCCAGGCACATCCTCACGCCACGACACTCTATCAGCCCCAATCGCCGGTGTTGCGTCTGACTTCATCTCTTGCCGATGGTGCAGATCGGTTGCTCATTGATCCTGAACTGGTGGAAGCACCTTTTGAACTTGCCTGCATTATTCCCTTCAGCGTCGATCAATATGCCATGGACTTCGACAGTGACAGTGTCCGTAACTACTATGAATTATTGGATAAAGCCGGCCTCGATACCGCGTCCTCCCGCGTGCTGGAACTGGACGGTGACCGTGAGCAACCGGATTATGCCTACCGGGATTGCGCAGAAACCCTGGTGAGAAACTGCGACTTGCTCATTGCGCTGTATGATGGCAAAGAAAAGCCCGGATACGGCACAGCCTGGACGGTTAATCAGGCGTTATCGCAAAAGATCCCGGTGATCTGGCTCGACAGTGAACACCCTAATAACCTCTATTTCATCCAGCGCCACAATGGCAGTATCACACAGCAATCACTGACAGAGCAGGCACTATATGACTGGCTAGGCCATCTACTGCTGTTTGATACTATCCTTTCGCTGCCGCATAATGGCCGGCACGATCCTCTCACCCAACGGATCTTGCACCGATTTAAGACTTTTACCCGCGAAAACGTGCTGGCCCACGCCCCTGACATTGTGCCAGACTTTCAGGAAAGCGGTCCCATCACCGTACACCGTGGTAAGCGCAACCTGCTGCATAACGGCTTTGCGCTGCTAAAAGCACTGTTCACCTCCAGTGCGACCATTGACCATGAAATTGCCCGGCAAAACGCCAGTCTGCCCGAGTCCGCCAGACTCAGCCAGCCGTTGCAACACGATGACAGTGTGCCCTTTTCTGTCGCCAATCATGCCTTTTTTGCCACCTATCTGTGTGCTGACAGACTTGCCAGTTACTACGCCGCGTTACATCGCAGTACCTTCGTGTTTATCTATATACTGGGGGCGGGTGCGCTGATGGTTGCCGCGCTGGCAATCGCACTGTCTAACCCGGCTATCTACGGCAATGCATCCACGTTCTGCGCGGTCATCGAAATCGTATTGTTGCTGCTGATTTATATTCTGTTTAAACGCGACAGACGTCTTCACCTGCACGACCGCTGGCTGGAGTACCGATGCATTGCCGAGTTTTTACGTCCCACGCTTTATCTGTCGTTAATTGGCAGCCATTTTCCCATGCGACGGTTTTGCGACAACGAGGAGGTGCTGGGCCGCAACCTGCTGGGACATGGCCGTCCGGAGCGATGCTGGGCCTACTTTTATACCGAAACGGTGCTGCGGTATGTCGGGTTTTCGGGCTATGCCATTAACGATGAGTACCTGCAACGGGCGCTTAAGGTCACGCGCAGCCAGTGGATAAGCCAACAGTATCAGTACCATAGCCGAAACGCTCTGGCGATGACCATGATGGCCAAGCGGCTGGCTAAAGTCAGTGAAACTCTGTTCATCGCGACGATCGTAGTGGTGTGTCTGAAAATGAGTGTGGGACTGTTACCCGCACGGTTTTATATTGCCTCTAAAATCAGCGGGATCCTGGCTGCGTGGTTTCCGGTACTGGGCACCACCGCCTTTGCTATTCGTAACCATGCAGAGTTTGAAATCTCTGCCCAGCGTTCATTGAGCACGCGTGAGATCCTGTTAGGTTATAACCGTCGTCTGATGCGTCTGAGTGGTCAGCCAGTTCGTCTGAAAGACGTGGAAGATGTACTGAGCGATCTCACGGCAGAATCCATTTCTGAAACCGCTAACTGGCTAGAAATCTACGAGGTTAAGGAAACGGAAACGGTGTGAGGATCACTGGCTCACAGACTACAGCTGACGATTTCCGTTTGCACTTGATTCCATCAGGCTTTCGTTTAGTGGTTACGTAACGCGTCGATAAGTTCCTGCTTCGACATTTTTGAGCGGCCTTCAATACCGATCTCTTTCGCTTTATCGTAAAGCGCTTGTTTTGTGCGTTTTTCATAAGGACTTGCTTTCCCCCCTTTCTTAGAGGGTTGTTGCTCATCGTTAGCCTGGGCGTTGGCTATCCGCGCGGCTTTTTCCTTACTGTAACCTTTATCACGAAGGGTCTCGTAGCGCTCGTCGTCTTTGATTTGTTTGCCGTGATTATCACTCATTTTTGCCTCTCTGACGTCATTGCCTGATTGAAAGTAATTATACCCCTCTACCCAGGGATCAGGTTTACTTAGCATAACCAAGGCCCCCCTGGTGAGCGGCAAACGTTTCTTTCTGTTGAGCCCCGGCGAGCCCGGCACGCTGGCATCGACATTGGATTCGAAAACTCACATAGGGTCAGACAGATCCCGCTATGAATCTGTATTCCCCACGGAACCACAATGCCGTTTTATTTGGTGGGAGGGACAATCACGCGGCGGCCTCTGGCGATTCAGGAAGCAAACAATTGTTCGGGTGACGCAAACGCTTTAAACTCCAGCGCATTACCATTGGGATCACGGAAAAACATGGTGGCCTGTTCACCGGGTTGTCCGACGAAGCGAATGTAAGGGGCGATTATAAATGCCTGTCCGGCATTTTCTAACCGCTTAGCCAGCGCTTTCCACGCATCCATGTCGAGTACCACGCCAAAGTGAGGGACCGGTACAGCATGATCATCCACCCGGTTCGGCGCTGGCTCCTGTGGCATGGCTGCCACCTTATGGGTGACAAGTTGATGCCCAAAAAAATTCCAGTCAATCCAATCGGTATCGCTGCGTCCACGCTCGCAGCCAAGCAGTTCGCCATAAAAGCGGGCAGACGCCTCCAGATCGGTGACCGGGATCGCAAGATGGAAAGGTTGTGGCATACGGTCGGTTATCCTAATAACAGTTTTTTAAGAATGCTTCGTTTAAGTGCGGTGTAAGGCGGGTAGCGAAAGGCGACATCAAGAGAAAAACCGCGGCGCATTACCGACTTTATATGGCTGAAGGTGTCGAAGCCGGCCTGACCATGGTAGTGACCCATGCCGCTATTCCCCACCCCACCGAACGGCAGCTCGGGATTGGTCATGAACAACATAGTATCGTTGATACACACATTGCCCGCGCTACACTGAGACAAAACCCGCTGTTGCAGTTCGCTGTCGCTGCTAAACACATACAGCGCTAACGGCTTTGGCCGGGCCCTGACCTGCTCAATGGCATCGTCCATCGATGGCACGGTGATAACAGGCAAAATGGGGCCAAAGATTTCCTCGCGCATCAAGGCACTGTCCGGCGGCGGGTCGACAACCAGTGTCGGTGCCATGCAAAGCGCCATTTCATCCATTTCTCCGCCGTGATAAACATCCAGCCCTTCCAGGTAGCCCTGTAACCGGTGTAAATGACGGGCGTTGATTATGTTTCCATAGTCGTCGGATGCCAGCGGGTTATCACCGTACTGGGCAGTGAGTTCACGTTTAAGTGCTGCCAGCAAATCGTCGGCGTGCTCTTTTTCGACCAGCACATAATCCGGGGCCACACAGGTTTGCCCGGCATTCATCCATTTTCCCCAAACAATACGCCGTGCAGTCACTTTGAGGTCCGCACGTTTATCGACCAGGCAGGGGCTTTTTCCACCGAGCTCAAGTGTCACCGGGGTCAGGTGCTCGGCAGCCGCACGCATGACAATGCGTCCTACATGTTCGCCACCGGTATAAAAAATATGATCCCACTTGCAGGCCAACAGGGCACTACTTTCATCTTTCCCGCCCTCGACAACTGCTACCGTGGCACTGTCGAGGTATTTGGGAATTAGCCGGGCGATAACGGCTGACGTTGCCGGCGCCAGTTCAGACGGTTTGAGCACGGCACAGTTTCCCGCCGCCAAGGCCGCGATATAAGGCGCAAGTGTCAGTTGCAGGGGATAATTCCACGCACCGATGATGAGCACAAGGCCCAGCGGTTCGGGGAGCTGAAAGCTTTTACCCGGCCATGCCACCAGCGGCGTCGATACTTTTCGCGGTGAGCTCCATTTGCCCAGGTTCTTTCGCGTGTGTTTAATGTCGCTTAATAAGAAGCCTATCTCGGAAGCCCAGGCTTCCATGTCGCATTTACCCAGATCTGACGCCAGGGCTTCTTTGAGTTCAGCGTCATTCTCGTTGATGAGTGTTTCCAGCGCGGTTAGCTGTTGCCGTCGCCAGTCCAGCGACCGGGTTTTACCGGTAGCAAATACTGCACTGAGATTATCAAGCATGGGGCGCATCGATGGGATCGCCCGATCCGTGTCAGCCTGCTGTGTAGGGATCATAAGCCAAAAACACTCCTAAACCGGCATTGTGGTAAGTTACCTATAGCGTTTGAGAATAGAGGAGTGCTATTCGCTTGGCAAGCCCCATATTACGGGTTCTAAACGCACACAGCCTGCGCGTGGCAGGCTGTGGATAACTTGGGGGATAAGCTTTGGATCCGCTGTGATCGCCCGGTGCGATCAGGCGTCGTACGGATGGCGTAAGACGATCGTTTCGTTACGGTCCGGACCGGTAGAAATAATGTCGACCGGTACCCCTAAAATGTGCTCGAGGCGCTGAATATAGTTTTTCGCCGCTTTTGGCAGATTATTATAATCGGTAACCCCAAATGTGGAGTCGCTCCAGCCGGGCATCTCTTCATACACAGGCTCAACCAAATCGTAACCATCTGCGGCCATCGGCGGAACATCTTTCACTTTACCTTCTGCGTCCTTGTAACCCACACAGATTTGCAGGGTATCAAGGCCATCGAGCACGTC
Organism: uncultured Alteromonas sp.; assembly: GCA_964508695.1. Lineage (GTDB taxonomy): Bacteria > Pseudomonadota > Gammaproteobacteria > Enterobacterales > Alteromonadaceae > Alteromonas. Next base: position 219 of record CAZDUT010000004.1, on the reverse strand, counting down.
CAGCTTAGTCAGACAGAATCCCGTGATGGAGTTAATTTGCACGGCACGCTTCATGGCAACGGCATCAAACCATCCGGTACGGCGTTTACGGCCGGTTGTCGCACCGAACTCATGGCCTTTTTCGCCGAGGTGCTGACCCACATCACAGTCCAGTTCGGTAGGGAACGGACCTGAGCCGACCCGTGTGGTATACGCCTTAACGATGCCCAGCACATAGTC
>CAZDUT010000003.1:0-40203 GCA_964508695.1 uncultured Alteromonas sp. | reverse complement strand
CCTGGCTTGAGCAAAAAGATAAGCGTCTTGAGCAGGAAGAGCGCACTGAAAATGCCCGCCAGAAGTCGATTAAGCAGGAACTGGAGTGGGTGCGTTCAAACCCCAAAGGTCGTCATGCTAAATCGAAAGCACGGATGAACCGGTTTGAAGAATTGTCGACATCTGATTACCAGAAGCGTAATGAAACCAACGAACTGTTTATTCCACCGGGTGAGCGTTTGGGCGATAAGGTCATCGACGTAGAAGGCCTGAAAAAAGCATACGGCGATCGTGTCCTGATTGACGATTTGTCGTTCAGTGTTCCAAAAGGTGCGATTGTGGGTATCGTTGGTCCCAATGGCGCGGGTAAATCGACACTGTTCAGAATGCTGACCGGTGCCGAGCAGCCGGATGACGGCACCATTGATATCGGTGACACCGTACAAATCGCCAGCGTGGAGCAATTCCGTGATCATATGGATGAAAACAACACGGTCTACAAGGAAATCTCCGATGATCAGGACATTATCAAAATTGGAAACTTTGAAATTAATAGCCGCGCCTACTGCAGCCGCTTTAACTTCAAAGGTACCGACCAGCAAAAATACATCAAAGACTTATCCGGAGGGGAGCGCAACCGGGTACACCTTGCCAAGCTACTGAAGTCTGGCGGTAACGTGCTGTTACTTGATGAGCCGACCAATGACCTGGATGTAGAAACCCTGCGTGCACTGGAAAATGCCCTGCTGGAGTTTCCCGGTTGCGTAATGGTCATTTCGCATGACCGCTGGTTCCTTGACCGCGTTGCCACGCACATTATGGACTACCGCGATGAAGGCAAAATTAACTTCTTCGAAGGTAACTATGCCGATTACGAAAGCTGGTTAAAAGCAGAGTTTGGCCAGGATGTGGTCGAGCCGCACCGTCTGAAATATAAGCGCATGACCAAAAAATAACGTGCCTTTGCCGCCTTTCGCGTCTACAACGGGCGCGAAAGGCGGCCGCTCCTTTTTTAGCCTGTGGCTTTGCCCTCTCAAGCAATTGATCGTTCAGTGAATTTCCCATTGTCGCTAATCAGTAACAGAATGGCGCGCGTCTTATACCAATACATGGTTGTGAATAGCTATAACTAATTAATGCGAATACAAATTTTCAAACTGGCATAATCGTTGATATCTACAGTGTGATTATTTAAAAAACACTCAGTAAATGCTAACGATATGGAGCACCCATGACTTTCATAGCAAATAACAAACACCACACTTCGCCGCTTTTTAAAGCCCTGACACTTGCCCTGGGGATCGGTACCCTGTCCGCCTGTGGAGGCTCTGATGGTTCGCCTGAACCGACCGACGACGTAACGTTTTCACTGGCTGTTTCTGATGCTCCGGTAGACTTCGCTTCAGAAGTGGTTGTTTACTTTGACTCGGTGGAATTAACCGGTGACGGTGAGCCCATTGTGTTTGATGTCACTGATGAGAATGGTGATCCACGCAGTATTGACCTGCTCACTCTGCAAGGCAGCAGCTTTGCCACAATCGTTGAGGAAACTCAAATTCCACCTGGCGACTACGGTCAGTTACGCCTGGTTGTTACCGACGACTCCTATATTGTTATGGAAGACGGCACGTATCCGCTGCGCGTACCCAGTGGTGAATTAAAGCTGGACGGATTTACCGCCGCGCCCGGCTTCGAGGCCGCATATACTGCTGAATTCGATCTGCGTAAGAGTCTGGTCGACCCTGTCGGACAGCAAAACATCGCGCTTAAACCACGTGGCGTTCGACTGGTACTCAATGATGACGTGGGTCAACTGGAAGGAACGGTCGATGCCTCGCTGCTTGACGCACCACAATGTGCTGAGAAAGTAGACATCACTGCCGGCAATGCCGTCTATGTATATAGCGGTTCCTTTGATGACGTAAGCGAACTCGGCGACGATGCGGACATGGGCGAAGATGATACATTCCAGCGCCCGTACACGGTCATTCCGGTAAGCTACGACGCTGACGCCGACGAGTACAGCTTCAACGCGGGCTTTTTGGTTGCCGACGAGTATACACTTAGCTTCTCATGTACTGCGCTGTTCGATGAGCCAGAAACCTCCGAAGGTGCAGAAGAAGGCTTTAGTTTACAGACAGTAGACAGTGTTACCGTGACTGCCGGAGACACCACCTCGGTAGTGATTGACGGACCTGAGCTGTAACAGCCAAGTGTGTGATATCAGAAACGGCTGCCTCAGGCGGCCGTTTTTTTGTGCCGTACTAAGCTTAAAGGAATTGATCTTACCCACAGAGTCCGCTACAACTGTCTAAATAGTAGACGACAGGAAGTCGGTGTAACTCGTCAGGGCAGTAGGTACGATGTCTGATAAACGCCAGTTTCAGCGTGTGAAACTTAATATTGATGGTTTTCTGACACATCAGACAACCAGTATCCCGGTCACTATCAAAGATGTGTCGTTACAGGGAATTCGCCTGAGGGCTGACGAGCAGCAACTCAATAAGCTGCCTTTCGACAGCCATGAGCCCTATCTCGCGCGCTTTCAGCTAAACAACGACAGTCCGTTGATTACACTTTATATTGAGCAACTTTATCGCCAGTCAGACTCCCGGTGTAAGGACATCATGTTGGGCTGCAAGCTTGATCACGGCGATATTGACAGCATGATCGCGCTGCGGCGAATTATTCAGCTCAACAGTAGCGATGCCACACTGAGTGACAACGACCTTGATGCGCTTATCGATGCCATTTATTCCAGAGCATCCAGCGCCTGAGACAGTTGTGCAACAGGAATGACGGTCAGGCCGGGAATTGCCTGTTTAGGGGCATTGGCCTTTGGCACAATTGCCCGCTTAAATCCGTGTTTGGCTGCTTCAATAATGCGCTCCGTGCCATTCGGCACAGGGCGAATTTCGCCGGCCAGGCCCACCTCACCGAAGACAATCAACTCACGCGGCAAAGCACGGTTTCGGAAACTGGACACCATTGCCAGCAGCAACGCCAGATCCGCACTGGTTTCTGATACTTTAACCCCGCCAACCACATTAACAAACACATCCTGATCGTTCATCTGCACATTGCCGTGACGATGCAGTACAGCCAGTAACATTGCTAAGCGGTTCTGCTCCAGGCCGACAGCAATGCGTCGGGGGTTCGACATTTGTGAATAATCCACCAGCGCCTGAATTTCTACCAGTAACGGTCGGGTACCTTCCCAAATGACCATCACACTGGAGCCAGGTGACTGCTGCTCTCCCCGACTTAAAAAAATCGCCGATGGATTGCTGACTTCTTTGAGGCCTTTTTCGGTCATGGCAAACACGCCGAGTTCATTCACTGCGCCAAACCGGTTTTTGTTACTGCGCAGGGTACGATAGCGACTGTCACTTTCCCCCTCGAGCATCATCGAACTGTCAATACAGTGCTCCAGCACTTTCGGTCCTGCCAGGTTTCCTTCTTTTGTGACATGCCCAACAATGAACATGGCAATGTGTTGCTGTTTGGCAAAACGTGTCAGATAGGCGGCGCTTTCCCTGACCTGCGAAACACTGCCAGGTGCAGACTGTACGTCAGCAACATGCATCACCTGAATTGAGTCGATAACCATGATTTTTGGCTTATGCGTCAGCGCCAGGTTACAGATACTTTCGACATTGGTTTCCGCCAGCATCATCAACTTGTCATCCGGCAGTCCCAGTCTGCTTGCCCGCAAGGCGACCTGCTGCAGCGATTCCTCACCCGTCACATAGAGGGCCGCTGCACGTTTTGCCATTTCACACATAACCTGTAGCAACAGAGTACTTTTTCCCGCACCGGGCGACCCACCGATAAGCATTGCTGCACCAGGGACAATACCGCCGCCAAGCACGCGGTCGAGCTCTTTAAACCCTGCACTGAAGCGGGGTAAAGCCTGCAGATCAATGCTGTCGAGGCGCTCAATTTTAGCCTGAGTTTGTCCCGCATAACCACGCGTCGAGGCGGATGCCGTGGAACTTGCCGGGGTGACCACAAATTCCGAAATGGTATTCCAGGCTTTGCATTCACTACACTGTCCCTGCCAGCGGGGGAATTCCGCGCCACAATCAGAGCAGACGTAGGCCGTCTTACGTTTTGCCATATCGCTAATGCACTTTTATTCAAAATTGAGTATTCTACATAGCGAGACACCATAATGCACTGCACCGGCGGGAAAAGTGCTGAGCAATGTAGGGCATCTTATCAGTTATGGATGTCCGGGTGCTGCCGATAAAAGATAATTAGAATAAACGGTAATAGTGTTTAATGAATCAAGACTTGCAGCAATATGCTGATCTCATCGAGCAACTTAAACCCGTGGTCAATGAGCCAGAGTTTAATCAGATCCTTTCTCAGGTAGCCAGCGAACTGCCAAAAGAAAAGCGCTTCCTTCTGAAAATGGAAGTGAAACGGCTGGCGAAGCCATGTGTACGCTCAATTGATTTACGCGGTCGGGTAGATGGTGAGTGTCAGATGTTCGAGCATGACGGCATTAGACACTACCTGGATGAAACTGCCATCGATGTATTTGAGCAGCAGGTGCGGATATTCGGGCATTATAGTTTCGGTGTCTATGAAGCCGTGCTAAACACCGAAAATAATTTTCGGGTGCAACGTAAAAAGGCTGAAAATAACGCCCTGACACCGGACGAAAACGCATCATCCCGGACCGCTGAACAGATGAAAAAATACAATGTGCCAGTGGTTAACCTGATGCATTATTCACAGCGGCAGAACGAGCGTATGAATTTTGCCGTGGCCGTTGAAGTTGCAACCGAATCCCACCGCTCAATCCGTGGTATTAGCGTCAACGTTTCAACTGAAGGCATCCAGGTTAAACTTAACGGCGATGCATTGCTAAGACAAGGCGAACGCGTCTCGGTCCATTTCCGCGGGCTCGAGGAAGAGTTTTCGCTGGATAAGAAGAATGGTATTGCCTATACCGTGGTGAATATCAGCAGAAAAAAAGATACGCAGTATGTCGCCCTGCAGCGGGCGAAAGAAATCCCCAACAATGTCTTTGATCAGTTTCTGGAAAACTTTATTCGCGGTAATAAGCGTCGCTATAAAGTGAATATGACCAACACTATTGATGCGATAATCAACAAGTCCTGCGAGCAATATTTTTCGCCGCGTAGTCCGTCACTGGCGGTATTTGTTGACGTTATTGATACAGTTCAGACGCCGCGCTTTGCAATGATCAACGAAGTTAACCGGGAAATCGTCAATTACTGGCGTGACGAACAAGACAATTGCCGTTTAGGCTACCTGCTTAATAAAGAGCGTCTTTCCTTACTTGCGACCAAGCCTGAGGCGCAACGTGAGATGTACCTGTTCAGCTTTACCCATGTCAAAGATGAGAAAGTCTACTTTTACTCTGCGTCACTGGATGAATTAAATAAGAAAGAGACGCTGCGTCAGGTATTCTTCGGTTTTGGCGCTCGGAAGGCCAGCTGGCGGGTGTTTAAGCTCACGATGACGGATATGTCACCTGAGCAGGCGCACGCGCCACTCTCCATTCCTGATAGTGTCGGCACCAAAATAAAACGCCAGAATAACCCGCCTGCACCACGACTAATGGCAAAACTGAAGAATCTGCGTGTACTGCTCCATTTAACCGATATCACATTACGCAGTGGGCAGGCGACTTACAGCAGGTTTAACTTTAACCGCGAGAACGTAAACCACCTTCGGGTTTTCGGGCATGCGAGAAACCGGCCGCCTCACCCCATACGCACCGTGCGTTACAAGTTTGAGGAACAACGTTTGGAGTCCCGCTATCAGTTGCGTTCGGCAATTGAGCTTAAGCTTAAGGGGCAGAGTGAAAGGTATTACGGTGTCAGTGAAGATATCTCGGTACATGGTTTGCGGATTGAGCTCAGTCAGGACTTTATGCACGACCCTGACAGCCAGATTGAGATTGGTTTCCCCAAACTGCAGGCGCTAACCACTAAGCATGATGTAATGGCCCTGCAGTACACGATTGTCCATTACAACGAACAAAAAAATATTCTCCACCTCAAGGCCGCAGAAGGTGAACCGGGCCGTGGTGCCCGGGCCTTTTTCGAGGATTTGATCAAAAATAACCGTCATCGCCTGAAGTCGTATCCGGATGAAGAGGAAATACCGGGAATGGGACAGGCATTGCGGGTAATCAACGCACGTAACGTGGTGTCACTGTCTTTTGTACTTGGCAAGGATGGCTTACGCTATGAGCCTGAAGCCGCCATTATTGGTAAGCATGATAAGCGCATCACACGCCTGGCCTCGCATTTTGCCAGTCACGACACCGTAAATCTGGAGTTTATGTTCCGTGATCGCAAGCTCGACACGCCATTCATGCAGCAGGGTGTAAAGCAGGTTAAAATTGAAAATATGCCTGTCAGGCAGGAGCTGTTTGTGTCATTTGACCCGGCACTCAATGAAAAGCGAACCGCAATTATTCCGCGCTACGCTCATCGTTTCGACTCTGATGAACAGCGTAAAAGCTTTATTCGCGAAGCCATGTCCCGGGGGCAGTTTATTGCGCTGCATGTCATGCTCACCACAACAGGTAAGCCCGATCTTGATATGCTACAGACGGAAATGAACTACGTCAGCGTATATGCCCTGCACCGCGCCAAAGAACTGGAGCAAAAGCTATGGAGTATCGCTGCCTGCGCGCATCTTGTTGACGTGACCGATGAGGTAATGGCCCGGTTTAATTTTGGACCAGCGGAAATTCGCGCTAACCGCACGGCAATTGAACAGCGCCATATTGATCCCGTCGACATAGAGACTATGCTACTGAACTGATCACGCCAACAGATACAAAAGCGTATGCAACCCGCCACGGCGCACTGACACGTCGGCGCGGGCCTCTACGGCAGGCTTGGCATGACAGGCTACGCCCAGTGCAGCGGTTTGCATCATGATCAGATCATTGGCCCCATCCCCCATCGCCACTGTCTGGGCGTGGGGAATTTGCCACTTATCCGCAAGCTCGCGCACGGTTTGCGCTTTTTTCTCAGCATCAACAATGTCCCCGGTGATCTTGCCGGTTAGCTTGCCGTTATGAACGTCAAGGGTATTGGACACCGCCGCATCTAAGCCCAGGCGCTGTGCAAGGTGGTCAGCAAAATAGGTAAAGCCACCAGACGCCACCACCAGTTTCCACTGATGTTTCGCCAGCACCTGCACCAATAATCCGGCACCTGGCATTATGGGCATGGCGTTTCTGATTTTTTCCAGCTCAGAGCAGGCGATCCCTTCCAGGCATGCCACCCGCGTTAACAGACTTTCACGAAAATCCAGCTCACCCCGCATCGCCTTTCGCGTAACATCGGCGACCTTATCGCCTACCCCACCGAGCTTTGCAATCTCATCAATACACTCCATGTCGATAAGCGTGCTGTCCATATCCATCACCAACAAGCCGGGTTGCGACAGTGAAGGCCGGATTCGTTGAAGGGCAATGTCGATCTGATGGGCATCGGACAACGCCGTCAGTTGCTGGCGTGCTTCAGAGAAGTCGGTGATCACGACATCTATGCTTACCGCGCCTTCACCAAAGTGCCCATGAAACCGCTGACATACCACACGGTGCGCTGTCACGGCCGGTGCCAGTCCGTTGATAACAGATGCCACCATTGCCAGGGTCAGCGCAGGGGCGACAAGGGTTAACACTGCAGGCTCGGCAGCTAAGGTTTCAGCCTGCTGCCAGCACTGCGTCTTTGTATCAAAGACACGATCATTGTCGCAGAGAAAACGGGTTAAAAATGCCGCGCTATGGCGTTCTGTAGGCGAAGGCTGTACTACATTCACAGTATGATCTTCTGAAAAAAACGTGTCTGCCATCCTAGCGAAACTTACGCTTAAGGGAAATATGACTTGGCAAGTATTTGTAATTCTTCTAGTGTGGAGCCATGGAAGAGAGACGTCGGCAACCCAGGGTTGCAAAAAACAATACTGTTCGTCACGGTCATAGCCGGCGACAGCTGCAATTACGTAAAGTACACACACGTTTTACTGTTGTGAAGCGTATCCTGCACGTGGTTGTTCTCACTGCGATGGTTGCCGTGGCCGTCGCGCTCACACTGTCTCTGAAGGAATATCAAACCCAGTGGCATCGTATGCAGCTCAATCAGCCGGGTGCAACCCTGAGTCAGCAATACGCCCGTCTGCTCAGACGCGCAACGATAGCGCAGGACAGTGAGACTCTCGGCGAGTTGCTTGGCGTGATGGAACTGGAGCCCACATTGATGAGCGCTACCGTATATGATCAGCGAGGCAGACAACTGGCCGCCACCGACAATGCCAATGCGCTGGTGAGTCAGGCCATGCTTAAGGCTTCACCGGTTACCTACCTGAAAAGCATTTATGATGACCAGGGCAATGAAGTCGGTTTTGTGCAGTTACTGTTTGATCGCGAGCTTATCTTGTCGGGCCCTGCCACACTCAATATCCAGTTGTTCAAAATTATCGTCGCCGGCTTATTGCTCGCCATGCTGATCGCCACCTATATGACCCGGGGGGTGTATAAAAGCCGGCGGCTACTGGTTCGTTTACTTTATCAGCGAAACTCAGCGGCGCCGTGAAAATACGCGGTGATAAGTGTCACTGGTACGCCGGCTTATTTCGTCTTCCGTCACATCAACTAACGCTGCCAGCTCGCTGACAACGTCGCCTAAATACGCCGGAGAGTTTCGCTTCCCCTGACGGCCCGACATCGGCATATCCGGCGCATCGGTTTCCAGCAACACGTGCTCTATGCCCACCGCTTTGACCGCATTGCGGGTTTTACTCCCCCGGGGATAGGTAATCGTGCCACCAATCCCAAGTACAAAGCCGCAGTCAATATACGCCTGGGCTATTTGGGCGTTACCGGAAAAAGCATGAATAACCCCGCCGCCCGAGAATCCGCTGTCCTTTATTGCTTTCAGCAGCAGATGATGCGACTTGCGGTGGTGCAGGATGACCGGTAAGTCCATCTCTTTGACAAGCGCCAGGTGGTCCATCAGAAGCGGCTGCTGAATGTCCAGCGCGACATCTACCACCTTATCCAGCCCGGTTTCACCAATGGCCACCAGCGCATCATGAGGCTTACCAAGCTGCTGTTCAAGCATCTGCGTGTGCTGACGACGTAGGTTCTCATCGTCAGATAAAAAGTAAGGATGAAGGCCATAGGCGATATCAATATCGGCATGGGCGTTAGCCAGCTGATGTTGCCGTTGCCAGCCTGATGGTGTGGTACCGGGAATTAGGAAGCGTGACACCCCCGCACTGCGACTGTCAGCCAGAACCTGATCAACGTCCTGTGCAAAGGGGGGTAAATCGAGATGACAGTGACTGTCTATCATTGTTATGGCATCAGACGCTGAGGATGCCAGTTGCCTTTCTCGTCGCAGTTATACTCAAACCGATCATGCAGGCGATCCTCCCCCCCCTGCCAAAATTCAATCTGATGCGGCACAATACGAAATCCTCCCCAGAAGTCAGGCATGGGAAGTTCTTTATCTGCGAATTTTTGTTTTAACTGACTGAATTGCGTAAGTAGCAGGGCTTTGGTACTGATTGGCTGACTTTGCTTTGATGCAATAGCTGCAAGCTGGCTGTCTTTAGGGCGGGAAAAGAAATAGGCGGCATTTTCCTTCATGCTCAGACGCTCAGCGACACCACATACTCGCACCTGACGCTCCATGAAGAACCATGGGAAATGACAGGACACTTTGGGATTGCCTGCCAATTCCCTGGCCTTCCGGCTGCCAAGGTTAGTAAAAAATACGAAGCCTTCCCGTGAAACCTGTTTCAACAATACAATTCGCTGGGACGGTTGGCCGTTGCTATCCACCGTGGCCACTGTCATGGCAGTGGGATCTGGAATACCGGCCTCAATGGCGTCTTTCAGCCACTGCTCGAATAAGTCCACCGGATGGTCAGTGAGTTGCGCTTGTGTCAGTTGACCTTTGCTGTACTGCCTGCGCATATCCGAAATAGCCACGCTAGTGTCTCCCCGCTTTACCTGTTCTGGTCGTCACCATAGCCCAGCGAGCGCAGTGCGCGCTCGTCGTCGGCCCAGCCCTGTTTTACCTTTACCCAAAGCTCAAGAAACACTTTGTTATCAAACAGGTTTTCCATATCTTTACGGGCATGCTCACCAATCGTTTTAAGGTGCTGTCCGCCTTTACCAATCACCATACGCTTTTGCGACTCACGCTCAACCAGGATAAGCCCACTGATGCGATACACCCCATTGTCACCCAGTTTAAACTGCTCAATTTCAACGGTAGTGGAGTACGGGAGCTCATCACCGGTAAACCGCATCAGCTTTTCGCGAATGATTTCAGCCGCCATAAAGCGGCTTGAGCGATCTGTAATGTAATCTTCGGGGTAGTAGAAGTCACTGGGGGGCAAACTGTTAAATACCAGCTCGCGCAGTTCATCGACCATTTTGCCGTTTTTCGCCGATACCGGCACAATATGCTCGAAGCTGAACTTGGCAGACAGTGCCTGCAGCTGTGCCATCAACGCTTCTTTGTCTTCCACCTTGTCAACTTTATTGACCACCAGGTAGCAGGGCAGCCCGGATTCTTTTATTTTATCCAGAACCAGCTGGTCATCATCCTGCCAGCGTGTGCCTTCGACAACAAATAACACCACCCCTACATCGGCCAGTGTGGTCGAGGCAGCCCGGTTCATATAACGGTTGATGGCGCGCTTTTCTTCCTGATGTAAGCCCGGCGTATCAACATAGATAGCCTGACGATTGGCGTCGGTATCAATGCCCAGAATACGGTGGCGTGTGGTTTGCGGCTTGCGCGACGTAATGCTGACTTTCTGCCCAAGCAGACGATTCAGCAATGTCGATTTGCCGACATTCGGCCGACCGACGATAGCGACCAGACCACAATACGATTGCGGGTTATCCGTTGTCATCGAGTGCCTCCAGGGTTTGTCGTGCCGCGTCCTGCTCTGCCTTACGCCGGCTACTGCCTTTTCCCTCTACGGGTTTATCCAGTAACACGGTGTGACACAGCACTTCAAACGTTTGATCATGATCTTTACCCGATACCGACTTCACGTCGTAACTTGGCAGTGGTTGTTTGCGGGACTGTAAAAACTCCTGCAAACGGGTTTTGCTGTCTTTCGGGTGCGCGCTGGGATCCAGCTTCGCAATACGCGATTGCCATAATTGCAAAATAACCTGGCGTGTGCCTTCCAGACCCGACTCCAGATAAATCGCACCGAGTATGGCTTCCACTGCGTCAGCCAGAATAGAGCTGCGCCGGTGCCCACCACTTTTCAACTCACCCTGCCCCAGTTTGAGTAAATCTCCCATCTCTGCTTCGCGGGCAAGCTCTGCCAGCGTGTCCCCTTTCACCAGGGTAGAGCGCATGCGGGTAAGTTTACCTTCCGGTACATCCGGAAACTGACGATAGAGTGTGTCAGCGATGACCAGACCAAGTACCGCATCGCCAAGAAACTCCAGGCGTTCATTATGGTATTTAGCGGCACTGCGGTGTGTCAGTGCCTGCTCGAGCAGTTGCGTATCAGAGAAGGTATACCCGATTGCTTTTTGCAGCTTGGCGTATTTATCGATGCCCTGCATCAGTCAATTCCACCAACACGTCCAAAACGCACACCAGTGGGGATCCATGATGGCAGTGCACTGTCCGGGCCACGCTCGAACTCAAAGCTTATCCAGATCGCAACAGCCTGGCCTACCAGATTTTCATCGGGTACGAAGCCCCAGAAACGACTGTCCCGGCTGTTATCGCGGTTATCCCCAAGCACAAAATACTGGTCCTCAGGGACAATCCATTCGTTATTTCGGGTACCCGGCTGAGAATAGTAATGGTTTGCTGCAATGTCGCGGAAAGGATGGCGCAGGATATCGTGCTGAACGTCACCCAAATCTTCGGTATACCTGAGTAACTGTGTCATTTCCTGCACAAACTCACCGCGTTCAACAAAAGTGGTTGTTACCGCCTGCAAGCCCGGGCACTGGCCAGCTTCATCATTACACTTCGGCTTAATAAATACCTGCTTATTTTTATACACAACGGTGTCGCCGGGCAGTCCAATCACACGCTTGATGTAATCGACATTGGGATCTTCAGGGTATTTGAAAACCACCACATCGCCTCGTTCAGGCGTACCGGTTTCGATAAGCTTTGAGCGGAAAACCGGATCTTTTACACCGTAGGCGTACTTTTCAACCAGAATGAAATCACCGACAAGCAGTGTCGGCATCATTGAGCCTGAGGGAATTTGAAAAGGCTCATACAAAAACGAGCGCAACACCAGGACAAACGCAATAACCGGAAAAATTTGCTGTGCGGTATCAACAATGTAAGGGACCGGCGGCGGTTCAGAATAGCCTGCTCCTGATGCCGTTGCTGCGCCCTGTACCCGGGCTTTCCGGCGGGGTGCAAAAATCAGGCTGTCGAGAAGCCAGATGAGGCCGCTGGCCAGCGTCACAAACACCAAAAGCAGGGAAAAATAATTTGCCATTACTTACCTACCTTCAGAACCGCTAAAAAGGCATCTTGTGGAAGCTCAACATTACCAATTTGTTTCATCCGCTTCTTCCCTTCCTTTTGCTTTTGCAGCAGTTTTTTCTTTCGGCTGACGTCACCGCCATAGCACTTGGCGATAACGTTTTTACGCATCTGCTTCACCGTACTGCGGGCAATAACGTGATTGCCGATGGCAGCCTGTATAGCGATATCGAACATCTGACGGGGGATCAGCTCGCGCAGTTTGTCCACCAATTCACGGCCTCTGCCCTGAGCGTTATCACGGTGCGTGATCATAGCCAGTGCATCTACCCGATCACCATTAATCAGCACATCCACTCTGACCATATCGGATGACTGGAAGCGTTTGAAATGATAATCCAGTGACGCAAAGCCGCGACTGGTCGATTTAAGCCGATCAAAAAAGTCCAGTACCACCTCAGCCATTGGAATTTCATAGGTAATGGCTACCTGATTGCCATGGTAGGTCATATTGGTTTGCATACCACGCTTCTCAACACACAATGTCATCACATTACCGAGGTATTCCTGGGGAACCAAAATATTGGCCTCAACCATTGGCTCGTGGATCTCATCAATGTCATTAACCGGTGGCAACGCAGAAGGATTGTCGACGCTCAAGGTTTCCCCTTTGGTCGTGACCACTTCGTAAATTACCGTAGGAGCCGTGGTTATAAGTCCCAGGCCATATTCGCGCTCAAGACGCTCCTGGATAATTTCCATGTGGAGCATGCCGAGAAAGCCTACCCGGAACCCAAAGCCTAAGGCGGCTGAACTTTCTGGTTCGTAGAAGAGCGACGCATCATTGAGGCTCAGTTTCGCCAGGGCATCACGAAATCTTCATAATCATCAGAGCTAATCGGGAAGATGCCGGCGTATACCTGCGGCTGTACTTTCTTAAACCCGGGTAACGGCGAGCTCGCAGGCTCTTTTGCCAGTGTTATGGTATCGCCCACGGGCGCGCCGGTAATATCTTTGATACCGGCAATAATAAAGCCTACTTCACCGGCTTCAAGGCCATCAGTTTCCAGCGGTTTGGGGGTAAATACACCAATTTTGTCAACCTGGTGAACCTGGCCATTCGACATCAGCTTTATTTTGTCTTTCTTGTCCAACCGGCCTTCTTTGATGCGTACCAGCGACACGACGCCCTGATAATTGTCAAACCACGAGTCAATGATCAGCGCTTTAAGCGGATCCTCGCGCTCACCCTGTGGGGGGGGAATTTTCTGCACGATACACTCAAGCACTTCTTCAATGCCAATACCGGTTTTCGCCGAGCAACGCACAGCCTCTAAGGCATCAATGCCGACGATATCTTCGATTTCCTCGGCGACGCGGTCCGGCTCTGCCTGGGGCAGGTCAATCTTGTTAAGTACCGGTACCACTTCCAGATCCATTTCAATGGCGGTGTAGCAGTTAGCCAATGTCTGAGCTTCCACGCCCTGCCCGGCATCGACCACCAGTAACGCACCTTCACAGGCGGCCAGTGAACGAGAAACTTCGTAGGAAAAGTCGACATGCCCGGGCGTGTCGATGAAGTTCAGCTGATAGGTTTCACCGTCTCGCGCTTCATAATTTAGCGTGACGCTCTGCGCTTTGATGGTGATCCCGCGCTCCCGCTCAAGATCCATCGAATCAAGCACCTGTTCAGCCATTTCGCGGTCGGTAAGCCCGCCGCAATGCTGAATAAGACGATCAGACAACGTGGATTTACCGTGGTCGATATGCGCAATAATACTGAAATTACGAATGTGGGACTGTTGCATAAAGCTGGATAATACCTGCGGAATTAATTAGTTAACGTACCGGTAAGCATAAGCAAATGTCCGGCCTTCACGCTTAACCCACGGCGTCCGCTACAGACAGCCACGTATAAGCATTCCCGGCAATCGCCATGTGATTACACTCACCTGTGCTCATTACCTGCCAGCAGCGTTGCCGACAGCATGGTTTGTATGTGTCTTATACGACAGAAGTCGCCAAGCCAGTACAAACGCGCGTGGATTTTACCTATTTATGGGAACAAAAGCGAATAAAGCCGACACATGTTTTCGCTGCATCGGCCTGATGAACGTCAGTCTGCGCGGCCTGATGACCCAGGACCGGAAAGCCGGTTAATAAGAATGGGTTTAAACCGTTGAGTGTCCAGCTTTTTTATACGGCCCGACAGCACGACATAGGCAACAAAGGTGGTAACAACACTGCCTGCAAAAATAGCTAAATCATGATCAATACCCAGCTGCGGTAGCCAGGCATCGAATACCAGCGCACTGCCAATAAGCACCAGTAGCGGTACCACATACAACAGCGCGGATGCGGACAACACACCGGCTTCGGGGATCCCCACAGAGACCTCGTCACCAACGTTCACCGGCATCGGACTGTGTAACTCCAGCCGCTGGACTTTAGGCGCAAAGGCCGTAGCAATTGCCCCTGTGCCACACTCACTCTGAGCCTGACACCCGTTACAGGTCGTTTTAATCGCGGCTTCTACGATCACCGTGTCGCCGTTTACAGCGACCACCGTCGCCCTCTCACTGATCATGGTGAATCCTGCTTAGATGACAATGACGTGGCGATCGCGTTCGCCGTTTTAAGCGGAATTTCACCTACCACGGTCACCTGGGCCTTGCCGTCAGTAAGCGTCAGAAATGTATTTAAATCGTGCCGTAACACCAAATCACTGCCCAATGCATCGGCCGCGGGCTGCACATACACCGACACATCAACCAGGCCATCACTGAACATTTTATATTCCACCACCTGTCCGGTCAGCGCCAGACGACGAATGTCACGACGAATTTCGTCCATACCACTGGGCAGGTAGTCAACTTCCCAGCCATGTTCGCCCTGCGCCTGTTTATTGGTTGCCATCGGTTTGGGCAGCGATGCGGGATTAATCCGGGAAAAGTAGTCATGCGGCGCGTCCATCATGCTTAACGATGTGACCTGGATTTGCTCCAACAACTTTCCCTGCAGATCCCGCATATTAAGCTTTAATAACATGCCGGTCGCTTCGTCCAGCCAAAGCTGATAACTGAACCGGCTGTTGTCACGACTGACAATCCGGATTTGCTGCGCCGGCCGGCCCGCCACCCGCGCACGTCCTACAGTGACAAACTCATAGGCATCTTTGAGCTCAAGCGGGTGATACAAGAGCTCACTGGGAATGGGTCCACTGATATGCCCGGCACGAATGCTATAAGGCGGCACGTCCGGCTCAAAAACACTGACAATGTCGCCGACACGTATGAGTTCCCTGCCCGGTCCGTTTTGCAGATTAAGCTGCTCCATCGTGCTGCCATCCTCAAGCGTCGCATGCCGCCACAAGTACGGGATGGCTTCACTGCCCGCACGACTCTGAACGAAAGACACCTGAAAATTTTGGGTCTGTGTAACGGATGCAAGACGGGACAACCATTGCTGCGTGGTCAGGGCGTGCCGTGTGGGAGCCGAGCTGTCCTGAGGATTTGCGTCGGCCTGATGCTGATCCTGCGTGTCGTTCATCTCATCGGATTGTCGGATAGAGTCTGGCTGTACCTGTTTTGGCTCTGTTGACGCCGAAGTGTCTGCAGGCTCGTTACTGAGTTGCTGAGCACAGATCTGTGTACTTAATGAGAGAAGGGATGCACAAATAACTGCGCGCCAGCGGTTTCTCACCACTGACGCGCCTGAAGTAATAAAGTTTGTCATGACTGACTCAACGATTGGTTGTATCACCTGCCGGTGTCGATTTTGCTTCATCGCTGCTATCACGTGCTGCTTCTTTTTTCAGCCTGACCTGCTGTTCATGGTCGGCAATCAGCGCGTTAATTTTTCGTTTTTTCTCTAGCACAGCGTTCATGTCATTGCGCGGCAAGGTACGGGATTTCTCAAGACTCACCGGGGCCAGACTTCCCTGCGGGATTGTCGGCGCTGTCATGAATGGCTCACTTGGTGCGGGCTGATTGAACTGCTGTACACCCAGTATGACTGCTACCGCAACTGACGCGGCAACCGCAAACTGACCCGACTGTTTCGCAAACGGAACAACGTTTCCGACTACTGAACCGCTCCACCAGCGCGATTTCTTTGGTGCAACAATAGCAGGCTCGTTCTCAATGGCTGCGGCTACCTGGCCAGTAATGTCCAGCTGTGCCCCCATCGACGCTTCTTTTCGCAGCCCACTGCGGATCACATGATAGCGACGCCACTTGCCCTGCAGTTCTTCACTAGCGGAAATGTCGTCAACTATGCTGCTAGCATCAATTTCACCATCCATGAAAGCGGATAATTTTTCTTGCTGTTGCGTCATATTCTTATTTCCTGATCATATCCGATCATTACAAACCCTAACACAGGAGTTAGTCAGCATCATTTTCAGAAAGTTCAATTTTCTAGTAATGGCTGAATAACTTTATCAATTGCTTCACGGGCCCGGAAGATCCTGGACCGCACAGTCCCTACCGGACATGCCATGACACTGGCAATTTCCTCATAACTTAATCCTTCGATTTCCCGCAGCGTGATCGCCATACGTAAATCGTCAGGCAATTTTTCTACAACCTTGAACAATGTCTCTTCTATTTCGTCAGACAACAAACTTCGTTCAGGGGTAGATTGTTCTTTTAGCGCGTCACTACCCTCGTAGTAATCGGCCTCTTCCGCGTCGACATCACTGGCTGGCGGCTTGCGCCCCTGTGACACCAGATAATTCTTGGCACTGTTTACTGCAATGCGGTACAGCCAGGTATAAAACGCACTGTCACCCCTGAAATTCGGCAAGGCCCGGTATGCTTTAATAAACGCATCCTGGGTGACATCTGCCACGTCACCGGTATTTTTCACATACCGTGACACCAGATGCATCACCTTGTGCTGATAGCGGGTAACGAGCAGATTAAACGCGTTTTTATCGCCTTCTTGTACTCTTTCGACCAGCTGTTGATCGCTTATTTGCTCGCTCATTCGAGCCATTACTCCTTTACTTCCACTACCCTATAGCTCTAATAAGCATGGGGTAGACGATTCAGATCCCAAAAAGTTCGATGGAACCGTGAATATTTTTGAAAAACCAGCGCTATTGTGACGACCATCATTGAGTTTTGCAGCCTATCCTTTAGACTTGCCGGACCCGTGCGCAATATCCTACGTTAAAAAATACATCAAATCAGTGTCCTCTTCACTAACTTCCAGCGATAGTTCCATCGAACATCAATGTGATGTTCTGATTATTGGTAGCGGTGCTGCTGGCCTCAGCCTGGCACTCAAGCTGGCGGATCATTGCAAAGTCATGGTGCTTAGCAAAAGCGATCGCAATGAAGGCTCAACCCGCTATGCACAAGGGGGGATCGCCGCGGTATTTGACGAACAGGACTCTGTGGATGCGCATGTAAAAGATACGCTTAAAGCTGGCGCTGGCCTCTGTGACGAAGCCGCCGTACGTTTTACCGCCGAGCGCGCGAAGGCAGCGCTTAGCTGGCTGATTGGCTCTGGCGTGCCCTTCGATACAGAAACGGATGACAGTGGCAAACAGCGCTACCACCTGACCCGTGAAGGCGGTCACAGCCACCGGCGCATTCTGCATGCCGCGGATGCCACCGGTGAAGCACTGCAGAATACGCTGAATGACGCCGTCTCAAAACACCCCAACATTCATATTCTTGAGCGCTATAACGCCATAGACCTTATCCATGCAAAAAACCGCAAGGGATATTGTACCGGTGCCTACGTCTGGAACCGCACCCGGGAGCATGTCGAAGTGATCCGCAGTCAGTTTATCAGTCTGGCCACCGGCGGCGGAAGTAAGGTTTACCAGTATACCTCGAACCCGGATGTTTCCAGTGGCGACGGCATCGCGATGGCGTGGCGTGCCGGTTGCAGGGTGGCGAACATGGAGTTCAACCAGTTCCACCCCACCTGCCTGTTTCATCCTCAGGCCGGTAACTTTCTCATCAGTGAAGCGTTGCGTGGCGAAGGTGCGACACTGTGTCATGCTGACGGTACGCCATTTATGCATAAGTTTGATGAGCGAGGTGATTTGGCCCCCCGTGATGTGGTTGCTCGCGCCATCGACTACGAAATGAAACGGGTGGGCGCAGACTGTATGTATCTGGATATCAGCCACAAGCCGGCTGACTTTATTGTTAAACACTTCCCGAATATCTACCGCAAGTGCCGTTCACTGGGCATCGACATCACTCGCGAGCCAATCCCTGTGGTCCCCGCCGCCCATTACAGTTGCGGTGGCGTGATGACCGATTTTAATGCCAAAACCGATTTGGAAAATGTTTATGCCATTGGTGAAGTCGCCTATACCGGGCTACACGGTGCCAACCGCATGGCATCCAACTCCTTGCTGGAATGCGTTGTTTTTGCCGCAGCGGCCGCCGAGCATATAATCGGCCGGTTGCCTGAGTTTACCCTTGATGAACCAATACTGCCCTGGGACGAAAGTCAGGTGAGCAATTCTGACGAGGAAGTCATCATTCAGCACAACTGGCATGAATTACGGCTGTTTATGTGGGACTACGTGGGTATTGTGCGCACCGACAAACGACTGGAACGGGCACTGCGACGAATTAACCTGCTGGAGCAGGAAATACAGGAATATTACGCGCATTTTCGGGTAAGCAACAATCTGCTTGAGTTACGCAATCTGGTGACTGTTGCAGAACTCATTGTGCGTTGTGCGATGGCAAGAAAAGAGAGCCGGGGCCTGCATTACAACCTTGACCACCCCAAACGGCTTGCGCAACCGACACCGACCGTGCTTACGCCCCCGCGGTCACGTACCCGGCCGGAACCCGGTACGCTGACCACCTGACGGTCGCACTAGTCGCTGAAAGTGATTGTTCCTGTAATAAAGCAGTTTGCCCCCTGGCTCACCCTGAAGCGTGGCTTGTCGCCATGCTTTTCAGCATAAATGCTGGCGAGTGCCGGCAGAAGCATCGGCTTGTGAAAGGTACTGGTTATTTCAGAAATTTTGTCTGCCCCGGCATGATTACGTTGTTCAGCAACAATGTTTGAGACGGCTGATGCCAGCGACCACATACCGTGCGCAATCGCCTTTTTAAAGCCGAAGGCCTTGGCTGTCAATGTGCTAAGGTGAATCGGATTGATGTCTCCTGAGACACCGGCATACCGCCGTCCGACGGCCTTGTCAGCCTCCAGTTCACCGACAACCTCACCGAATTCCTCAACGGGTGGGGTTTGCCCGGATTTCTGCTGGGGGGCGACATGGGCTGCACGCACTTTGGCTAAATAACCACTGCTCGCCTCAGCCACGCACTGATCGTTTTGTAACGCCTGCACAGTGATCGTTACCAACCAGCCACGGCGGTGCTGCCGGACAGAACTGAACCGCACCCGCAGATCGATTGAACTGGTAAGATTGATAGTATTGTGAACCACAATGGTATTCTCGATATGCACCAGGCCCATTGCCGCAAACGGACTTTTCTTATCCAGCAAACAGCGCAATTGCAATTTAAGCGCTAATACCTGTATGTAGCAAGGGTGTACCTGCTCATCCTGCTGCCATCCGACAATCTCGCAGTAATGCTTATAGTGATCGAGGTTAGGAAAGACCGTTTCACTGTAGATGCGTTGTGGCAGAACAGGAGGCCTAAACTGCGTCAGTGCAGTAAGGTTGGCACGCTTAACGAGTGCCTGACCATACATTGATAACATATTTATCACTTCCTTCTCAGGCAAAATTTAGCAACATATGCTGGATGGATCAGCGATTAATGTGTACCGGTTTTATTACCTGCCGACACAGGCGCCGGTAATTTTGTTCACTGAGCTCACCGCGTAATACCCAAAATCGTTTACCCTGCTTGCCATCTGGGGTGTACAACACTACATATATGCCCCACCAGGCCACCCGCGACTGCGAAGATAGCTGCCATGACTCAGCAGGTTGCTGTGAGTCATCAGCCAGCAGGGTGACGGCACCGTTTTCAGACAACGACCAACGCCAGTTAAGCGTTGGGCGCGCGGCGGCGCGCAGTTGCCAGGCCAGCACGGTAATCGCAGTCAGTAACCAGCCAGCTACCAGCCCGTACCCGGGCAAATAGCTCAACGCAGTATCTGGCAGACAGACCATGGAAACGGCCAGTGCCAGCAGCAAAAGTACTGCATCAAACTGTCGCCAGCGATGAGGCGTAACGTAAAAGCTATACTTTGACACGGTTGACGATATGACTGACCATCGCGGCCAACGCGGGATCATCGCATTTTTGATGTCCCATAAACCAGGCGTACAGGTCCGGATCATCGCAGGTTAGCAGCCTTTCAAAGGTCTCCTTTTGCGTTTCATCCAGATCATTAAACGCTTCTTCCACGAATGGCAGCAACAGGACATCTAACTCCAGCATGCCACGACGACACGCCCACTTTAATCTCGCATAACGTTTTTGTGTAAACATAATTACTTCGGTTACAGGACGATGGCCGGATCATACCACGGCCAATATTATTGGATCACTGCTCTTTTTATCAGTTCACGGCGTCTGCATGGTTGTATTCGCATGATCTCCCCCCATGTTGTCTTAGGTTAGCATTGCAACAGGAGAGTACATGTCAGCCTTATCGTCTTTGTCCGAGTTACCGGACAACTTCGTGATCCGGCCTGAAACGGCAAGTTGTATACGCGTGGTCGGTGACGACACCGACAGCTATTTACACGGCCAGTTAACCGTCAATATTAACCAGCTTGATGGCAATACCGCGCGTTTTTCTGCACATTGCGACAATAAAGGTAAAGCCTGGGCTGTGCTGACGGTCATCCGTCACGGCAATGCAGTATTGCTGACGGGCAACCAGGATGCCGTTGAAGCCAGCTTTGCTCAGTTGCAGAAATACGGTGTTTTCTCCAACGTCGAGATGACCCGAGGCACTGATGAATACTCACAGGTTATCGTCAGTCAGCAGCTTGGTTTGGCTGCCTGCCAGGCGTTATTTGGTGATACCCCGACAGCACCGATGACCACGGTCAGCAGTGATCTGGGTGTGGTCATCCAGACGCGACTGGAAAAAGCGCCCCTTCATTTCGTGCTAACGCAGGACGGTGAGGAAAAGCTGACACAATGGTTATCGGCGTGTGAGCGCGCATTCACTGAGTTTGACGAGGATGCGGTTTACGAGGCGCTGTGTATTTCCTCAGGTATCCCTGCCGTCGCCGGCGAGATGATAGGTCAGTATATTCCGCAGATGTTAAACGTTCAGGCGATTAACGGTATTGATTACGATAAGGGCTGCTATATGGGACAGGAAGTGGTGGCTCGCACTCACTTTCTGGGTCGCAATAAGCGCGCCGCGTACATTTTTACCGTCCCTGCGCCTGTGGAAATAACAGCCGGCGATACGGTTGAAAAACAACTTGGAGAAAACTGGCGCCGTGGCGGCAACGTTGTTCGTTGTGCTACCCTAGCAAACGAGTCCTGGTTCATGGCTGTGCTGGCTAATGATACGGGCTACGACGATGCGCACCGCCTGGCAGCACAGCCGGAGTATGAGATCACGCCTCACGCTCTGCCATACAGTATCGCGCAGGAAAACCGGAAGAAGCCCGGTACCTGAGTGGTGCATCATTCACTGCGGCATAAGCCGCCAAACCATAGGATAACTTATGACAATTACCGCCGACAGTGTCGTCACGCTTCACTATAAGGTGTCTGCAGAAGACGGAACACAACTCGATTCATCAGAAGGCAAAGAGCCGTTGACAGTAATGCACGGACGTCGCTTTCTCATCGAGGGGCTGGAAGAAGCACTGGAAGGCCGCGAAAAAGGCGATGCATTCTCTGTGACCGTTGAGCCAGAGAAAGCCTATGGACATCGCGCAGACGCGCTGGTACAGAAAGTACCAAAAACCATGTTTGAAGGCATGGATGTTGAAGTGGGTATGTCTTTCAGAGCGACAACCCCTCAGGGAGAGCAATCTGTGATTGTTGTCGAGACATCAGAAGAAGAAGTTGTCGTTGATGGCAACCACCCGCTGGCTGGTGTACCTCTGACCTTTGAAGTTGAAGTGGTTGACGTTCGCGACGCCACTGCCGAAGAGTTAGAACATGGTCACGCCCATGGCGCCGATGGCCAGACGCCTGATCACGATTAAGGCAATAAAAAGGCGGAGGCCGTGCCTCCGCCTTTTTATCCACCACACTAAAGAGATACCAGTCTAAATTGCATCGTCGTCCTGTTCACCGGTGCGGATCCGGATCGCCCGCTCAACCGGATAAACGAAGATTTTTCCGTCACCGATTTTGCCGGTTTTCGCAGAAGACTGAATCGCCTCCACTGCCTGCTCGGCACGCTCGTCATCCAACACCAACTCCAGCTTAATTTTCGGCAGAAAATCTACCTGATACTCCGCGCCGCGATAAAGCTCGGTATGCCCTTTCTGACGCCCGAATCCTTTCACTTCCGTGACTGTCATACCGGCAATTCCAACTTCTGCTAACGCTTCGCGGACATCATCCATTTTAAACGGTTTAACAATTGCTTCTATTTTCTTCATCAGTCGTCCTCATCGTAAATCGTCGGAATAGGCACTCGCTTGTGCTGTGTACGGTTGTAGATATACAGCAACTTTTCTTCCACTTCCGCAGACACGGCTTTGCCTTCCAGAAAGTCATCGATATTGTCATAGCTCAGTCCCAAGGCCTGCTCGTCTGCTTTTTGTGGTGTCAGCGACTCCAAATCAGCGGTAGGGGCCTTGGTAATGATATGACTAGGCGCGCCCAGGTGTTCGGCCAGCTTGCGAACCTGACGTTTGCTCAGGCCAAAGAGAGGGGCCAGATCACAGGCGCCGTCGCCGTATTTGGTATAAAAGCCGGTAATATTTTCCGCGGAATGATCGGTCCCCAGTACTAATCCATCCACCATCCCGGCGATCTCATACTGAATGACCATCCGGGTGCGCGCTTTCACATTGCCTTTCACAAAATCCTGTTTAGCTTCATCGGCCGGTAACAGATCTGCACTGGCCAGTGCTGAACACGTTTCTGCATGAGTGGCGTCGGCACCGAGTTTAACATTCACAGTAAGCGCCTTGCTGGGTTGAATAAAGTCGATGGACTGCTGTGCATCAGCCTCATCAGCTTGCGTGCCGTAGGGCAGGCGTACCGCAATAAACTGATAGTGCTCATGATGTTCATCATTCAGCTCGTTAACCGCCAATTGCGCAAGCCGTCCGAGTGTGCAGGAATCTATGCCTCCACTAATACCGAGTACCAACGCATTGAGCCCGGATTGTTTCAACTGCTTTTTGATAAAGGAGACGCGGCGTGCTACCTCGAAGTCCACATCAATTTCAGGCAGCACCTTCATTTCATCTATAACTGCTTGTTTTTGCATTACTTAGCTCACTTTCTTAACCGGGTGTCCTGAATACCGAGTTTACGCTAATGTCACTAGCAATGTCATTATGCAGCGTAAAGTCATCACCCTCTGCGGGGTATTCGCTCCTTTCGTACATAACGACGTCTTTGCTTACTGTGCGTATTACCTGTTAGGTATACCTGCACATAATAATTTTAGTTTATCCTGATAGTGGTGTGATAGGGAATGCTGTCGTGTGGTATCAGGCACGAAGGTTTAGCTGTCAGGATTTTGCGCCCTCTCCGGACCCGGGGCAAAGTAAATTGTCACGTTGTGAAGCAAACAAGATTATGCGTGTTGCGGCTGTCCCCGGTGCCAGCAGGGATGAAGCTGCTGCCTTTTTTTCACCATGAAAAACACGCTTTAGATCAGCATTTATTTGCCTTTGTGACAGCTATTCTTGGGGTTCTTAAAGTTCACCGAGGCCATAAAGTGCATCAGTTCCCGCGTTACCGTGTCACAGGCATCAGCCTGACTGAAGTGCTAGTTGTCATTGCGCTGACAGGGCTGCTTATCTTGCAGGTAATCCCGCCGGTGTCAGCCTGGTTAGAGCGCCTAAGTCTGACGGCCACAACACAGAAAATTGTCACAATGTTACGTCGTGCCCAACAATTGTCCGTATCACGCCAGGCTGCCATAAGCGTATTTATGAAACCGGGTAATAACTGGTGCCTGGCGCTGTCAGACGGTGCAGGCTGCGATTGCGCCTCGGACACAAGCTGTCAGGTTGACGGCACGCACTTCCGGCTGCGCGCCGCATCTGCGTATGTGGCACTGTCATCCAACCGCTATTCACTGCAAAACCCTCTCATATTTAATACCTTAAGCGGCACAAGTAATACCGCGGCGGGCTCCATCCTGCTGAGCTCGAAGCAGGCCGCCGCACGGGTCATCATAAGTCCGTTAGGCAGGGTCAGGGCCTGCGCTGAGGCTGGTGCACTTAATGGTTTGCCAACATGTTAACTCGTGGGTTCTCGCTCACCGAACTGCTAATGGCCCTCGGGGCCGGTGCCATTGTGATCACCGCTGGCGCCAGCCTGGCCAGTACCGTAATCTACCGCAGCGTTACACTGGATCGCGCGTACACGATTTCTGAAGAAAGCGGGTTGTTAAAAGGGAAAATACAGCGTGAACTGCAACGGGCTGGCTATATTTCAGCGTCGCTCGCTGACCGGTTAACCATTCGCATAAACCCGTTTGCCAACGAGTGGCAGCTGTCATCACATCCGGATGAGCTGGCAGCCAGCTGTGTGTTGTTCGCGTATGATAAAAACCGAAATGGGGTGCTGGATGATATGCCCCCAGAACGTTACGGACTGCGTCTGCGAAATGGCGCCATTGAGGCGCGAATAGCAGGCCGTAGCTGCGCTGAGGGAGGCTGGCAGGATCTTTCGTCGCCCGATATCCGCATTACGCATTTTTCGCTGTCAGCGCTGACATCGCCACCGACGCTGGTCAATATCACCATGACACTTGCGCATCGACATCAACCAACGTCAGAAGTTTCCCAGACATTCTCGGTGGGTTTACCGAATTATGCGCAGTAGCCCGCTTTCCCACTTGGCGTGTCAGCGCGGGATGACTATCATCGCGCCACTGATTTTGCTGCTCACCGCGGCCACACTGGTAGTCCATGCCACTGCTGAGAGAAGTATTCGCGTACAACAGTATCAGGCCGTTCAACGCGTCCTAATCCGGCATTACACCGACGCCACGAGTACCCTGAATGTGATCCTTGGCACCCTGCGAACGGCAACGCCACTGAACGCTGCCGCACAACTGAGTTTTGCCAATGCCAAAGTGTCTACTCACCCGCAATCATTGCCCAGTGGTAGCCCGGTTACTGCGTACCGCGTTAGCTATGATGGCGGCGATACCCCCGGTATTATTACTCCACGGATACACATGGATGCCATACGCTACTCCATGTTGAAGCGGCTGCCTGAGGCAGCCTTTATCTCCACCACGGTATTGCCCACTGATGCCCGGATCACGGTATGGGACGAAGCACCGCCACTCACCATAGCGACCAAGGTGCATGACCGTATGCCCGAGGGACAGATACGTCAATGCGTGGATACACGACCTCAGCCCTGCCCAATATTTCCCCTGACACAACTATCAACACCCTCTGAGTCTGTGTTGCTGCAATTATTTAATCGCGAGGTTGACGCCATCTCACCTGATGATTTTATCGCTGCAGCACGGGTTGATCATTGCCGCGATTTAGCCACCGACGTGGCTCGTGTAGTATGGGTAACCGGCGACTGTCACCTGAATGTGGATCAATCTGTTGGCGAACGCGACCGCCCGGTTTTGCTGTTTATTGAGAACGGTGATCTGCGTTTGTCGCCATCATCTTCCATTACGGGGATGGTCATTCTGCTTCAAAGAGATTCTGCCCTGCCCATAGCCATCACCATTGCGCCAAGTGCGCGGGTTGTAGGCAGTATGATTAATACCGCACCACTTAGCCACACTGTTCAGCTTTACCTGACTGCAGACCCAACGGTGTTAGAAACGCTGCAAGGTTCTGCTGCATTGGCAATGATCGCATTAATACCCGGCAGTTGGCGTGACTTTGAATAAAGGATCCGGCTTTGCTTTACCTGAAGTACTGATTGCCAGCGCCATTTTCAGCGTGGGTATGCTCGGCCTGTTAAAACTGAACTCGGTCTCCGCACTAAGCCTTTTGACGCTGTTTGAAGTCGAGGTTCATGCAAATACCCTAGCCCGCCTGAGTACTTCACTGACTATGCGCCCCTTAAGTAAACCTGAGGTGCTTGTGCAGCTGAATACCGCGCCGATGTTTACCGGTCACTTCAGTGAGCACCCCTTGCCGCCCCCCCTGTATATGGCTGAAATTTCAACTGTGGGTGCGCTTACGATACGCCCTGCCCAGCAGGCAGTGATAAAGAGCAGGGAAATGGGGTCGTGGAATGATATTGCCAGCTTTGAAGCTAGCTTCCGTCAATAGCCCGGATAGTCGGTTTTCAGGCCTAGCAGGTCCAGCAATACTCACTGGCAGAGAGGCTGCCATCATCGTTACTGTCCCAGGCTTTACGACCATCACTGAAATAGTACAGCGCACCGGTGCCAGCCTGGCCACTGCCGCTGACAGGGGTAGCCTTAAGCTCATACGCGGTGGCACTGGCTGCCTCAATGGTAAGATCATAACGCTTGTTGCCTGCAGGCTCTGCCGAGGGTGAATAGCTGGCAAACACAGAAGGAATGCCGGTATCCCCGCCATTTTCGGCCGCGCCTTTGTAGGTAAAGGAACTGCTATGGTGGCGCTCCATGGTAGAAGCCAGAGCCAACAGGTCGGCCTGACTGTTGCCACGGTATCCGTCGGCGATCACTGACTGGTACGAGGGATAGGCTATCGCAGCAATGATGCCTATGATCACAGCCACGATCAGCAATTCAATAAGAGAAAAGCCTGCCTGATTTGCTCGCGATTTCATCCTGTTCTCCTAGTGAGTGTCGCGTTCTTTTGTATTTTTCAGTTGTCGCGCCCTCACTTTGCTTCGGTATCCGATAGGCCGCAAACAGCCTGTCGGATCGTAACAAGGGTGAATTAATTATCGCTACTCACCCCAAGGCCAGAAAAAGCCTGCACCAGCAGCGATACCTTGCGTGGCGTCACTAGGCTACGGTATCTATTGGCTGGCCTGGCGATATCGTCACCATGCTTGGCAAGCCAGAACCCGACGACGAACTCTTTGCACAGGTCTGCAGTCTGAGTGCCCGGGCGGCAATACTGTCCGCCCTTTTCCGTCACTCACCGATGCCCGCCAACGGTATCGTATTTAGATTGCCTGCAAGTTAATAATCAGCTCATACTCCTGGGTAGATGTTCCGTCGAGTCCGGACAAGCGCAGCTCATTGGTCTGTAACACATCGCCGTTAGGCATACGTACCGACATTTCTACCGTAAAGTTAGGCTTGCTGAAGCCAAAGGTCAGGACACCGCGGTAGTTCTCAGAAATATTGTTACAGCTAAAGAACGGCGTCGACTTACCTTTCGGAATATTGACCGCACAGTTAAACTGGTTGGGATCCTTGGCGATCGTCAGTCGGGTCAGGTCCACATAGCTGGCTTTCTTGTCGTTATTGGTTTCACAGGGCTGGGTTTCCCCATTCACCGTGATCACACAGTTGATATTGGCTATCAGTGCATAGAACTTCTCTGACGCAGACTTACTGTTCACGGTCAGGGTGACAGAATCATCGGACAATACCGAGGCCAGTTCATCGGGCGATATGGCTGGCGTGCCAGTGATCCCCGAGTTAGACCGGGATGCCGCGACCCTGACCGTCGATACACCATCATCCAGCGCCTCGAGCCGGCCTCGACTGTAAGTGCCGTAAAAGTCGTTGGCCGGATCCAGAATGGTTTTAATCTCCTCGTTGGTTACCGTGGCAAACACTTTATTGGTGCTGTCCCAGGATGACAGGAGTGTCAGGTTGATATCATAGAAAGGCACGAAGGCTTTCCAGTCTTCACGGCCTGCGGTGATCATGTCCTGTATCGCCTGACGGTGCTCGGCCGTCATGTAGTCAACATAGATCCCCCGGGAAATCATCTGGTACCCACCGGGTGGTAAGGTCAAATCACGATCGGCCGGCTTGGCTGGCAGCCCGGCATTGTTTACCGCGGCCTTTACTACCGACTCGGTATAACTGGTATAGCCGGTCAGCTTATCAGCGTTCAGCAGGTAGTTATCCCTGAACTCAATGATGTCCACCAACTGCCAGTCAGGGTACAACTCGTAATAGCCATCGACCCGTTTGAACCGGCATACCTCGTCATAGGGGTCGCCTACCGCCGATGCCAGTGAATAGGTGCCGTCGTTGAGCAACTTGTAGTGCTTGTGCGGGCCCCCCAGCTCTTTACGGTAATAGTGCTCCTCATCCACCATAGCCTGGGTGTCATGATGATCGCGGCAGCATTGGTTACAAATTGCGGGTTTATCACTGATTGCCCGGCCCACCGTTTTTTCAACCACCTGACCCGGCTCGACTACCAGGTCGTCACCGTTGAACACTGTCCGGTTTGGCTCCCGTCCTTCGCCGGTGCCAGCCAGCTCACAGGAACAATTGACCGTCAGAAAGTCTTCCTGTTCCAGTTTGTCCGCTTCTTCGGGCAGGTCGATATACCGCACGGTTTCAAATTTAACGACGTTATTCTCGCCCTGATTGTCGATATCCGGCACCGGCTTACTGGTTTCAATAGTTTCACCGTTACCCAGCTCATAAGCAATAACATCCGGCGCCGCCCCGGGGGTATACTTCACTTGCGGCTGAATTTTTGAATTGGTTACTTCGTTGTTAGCGCGGAAACTTCTGGAGGTCAGTACCGGGGCCAGGCTCGCGTCGACGGCAACCGATTGGTTATCACCATTCTGATCCTGCCAGCTGATGGTAACAGCTACCAGCTTTCTGCCGGGTACCGCCGGGGCGGGTACCGGTACACCAGGATTGCCTTCATCCACCCAGGTATCTGGCTCACCATCAGCATCGGTATCCACCAGGTACTGGTTTGTCACATCCCAGCTGCGGGTAAACTGGTGTGTGGCTTGCTCGCCCTGCTTAAGGTTGACGGTGGTGACACCGGCCGCAAGCGTACCGCCTTCATCATCATCAATGTCCACAAACGCCCTGGCACCGGCCTGCGTCTCAAGTACGTCAAACTGCTCCAGGTCATCGACTTTTTCATCGGCCAACTGCAGCGCAGCGGCACGTAAATTCAGGGTTTTATCGCTTTTAATATATTCAGATTGCAATGTGACAAAGCCGGTCACACTGATCATGATGATGAAAGAAGCAATTAGCACTTCAACCAGAGTAAAACCTCGCATACTAATCTCCTAAAAATCCCGCCAACTTCCGGGTACAACGGCAACACGCTGGAACGCATCATTTTGTTCAAGCTCTGCCAGAATATCCGCATCGTACTTCGAGTTGTACGTACCATTTGAATGGCCCACTTTGTGATTGGAGGCTACGACGCCATGAACCGTGGCGCCACCAATCATGTTGAGCTCAAAATCCGCCACCGTCATCGGCTTTCTGAAGGAAAACACCATGCCGAAGATTTCCGCACTACCGTTCATGGTCAGGTCGCCATCGGTTACCACCAGAATTACCGGCTGCTCAGGCTTGCCTACTTTCGTTCCTGCATTCAGTGAGCAGTCGCCATCTACCCAGATAAGCCCGGTAGATAATGCGTTGAGTGAGTCACAGGAGGTGAGGCGTTCATCGGCATCGGCGCGCAGCGACGGCCACTCGGCTTCCGGCACATTAAACAGGTATTCCAATAAATCGGTGGGAAAGTCGGGATCGGCATCGAGAATATCGCTGTCCTTGTAGCCTTTCTCAGAATAAGTCCCGGTGCTACAAGCGGAACTATATTCCTGCAAGCCACAGGTGGTGCCACTGCCACTTTGCATATCCACGTTTAAGTCGGTCCAGATAGACAACGGTACGCCTTCCCCGCCGCCGTTAGGGTTAGCCCCTACCATAAAGTTACCACTTACTCCCAGACCTCCGGCCACAATCAGTGGGACATCCGGCGGATTGGCCAGCACTGAGTACTGAATCGCCTGAATGGTCTGGTCGGACGAACCCAAACCATCCGCCGAGGTACCGGAAGCGGAAAAGGTAAACAGACGCAAACTGCCCGATTCTCGCTCCACGTCTTGTTCCAGCGCGCTTACCGTAAAGGTGCTTTGGCCCTCAAGCGTGTTGGTAAACGCCGTGCCATCCCAGGTGGGTTGCTCCGCCAACTGACTTAATCCCCGGGCAATACCGGCCTTGGCTGCAGAAAAGGCTTCCAGCTGATTCTGCTCATTTAACATGATTTGATGTTCGAAAGACTTTACCCGACCGGTAAATACCGTCACCACGGTTACCACAATGAGCAATAAGAGTACCGTTGTGAGTGTCGCCAGGCCCTGTTGACGATGGTGTCCGGTTACAGTGTTAGCCATCATGATTCTCCACCATAAAGGTCCGTGAGTAGCGCCGTGATACCGCCGCGTTTGTTGTGCTTTCAGCAAGCAGAGAGAGCGTTACGATGGTTACAGGGATATCGTTTTCGACATCCTGAACGACCGCGAATTCCAACTGGCTGTACCGCGAGCGC
Organism: uncultured Alteromonas sp.; assembly: GCA_964508695.1. GTDB lineage: Bacteria > Pseudomonadota > Gammaproteobacteria > Enterobacterales > Alteromonadaceae > Alteromonas. The sequence continues at coordinate 9,171 of CAZDUT010000003.1, read as the reverse complement.
GAACCGTCTGTCATTTCCAGCCAGCCCTCATCGGTACAGGCCAGACCTTGCTGACGCATTTCCAGGTTGCCTTCCCGCAGGCGATAGCCAAATTGCTCATCGGGCACATCTAATGCGCCATTATTATTAATATCGTAGGAGAATAAGATACAGCTGTTCGCGGATTCACCGGTAAATGCACCGGTTTGCAATGAATCAACGAAGGGTGACGGATTCGCCTGGGGATCCGTGACCATATTCACGGTATCGCCAGAGTAACCCGCGCGACGAATGTCGCGTCGCATAAGTTGCAACACGGAGTAGGATTCCTCATTGAGCGTGGACGCGGTAACCATATTGGCGTTCATACCCAGACCAAACCCCACTAAGGAGACAAGTCCGGCCAATGCCACCATGCCAAGCGCCATGGCAATAAGAAGCTCTAGCAGGGAAATCCCCCGTTGACTGTTTATACTTCGCATTCGGGATAATTCCTCAGTTCACCGTCTGTCATGCACACTAATACCTGGCCGATGACATTTACCGATAGTCTGGCTGAACGCTCTGCATCAGATAACTGGAAGTTACCCATTGGGGTGGTCGGCATGCCTCGTACCGGCTCAAACTCAAGTTGGTTATTCTCGAAGGTAATTTCTTCGAGGCTTACACCCGGAAACTCGTCCGCACGCAACGTGCCGTCCACCCCATCGACAGTGCAGGAATTGGCTTGGGTACAGTCACAGGCCACCTGATCAGTCATGCCGATACACCAGTTGTTACCCGGGTTGATATCCACCACAATGGGGTTCGAGCCGCGTACCGCATGACTCTTCGCTTGCTGAAGCGCAAAAAAGCTTCCCTTTACCGCACCATCGGTCACAATGTTGCGGTGCGCATTGACCACCGCAGGCGCGCCCACTGAGACGATAATGGCGATAATACTGACCGTAATCAGCGCTTCCAGCAGTGTAAAACCACCCATATTCTTTCGCATACTGTTCAATACCAATACATTTAACGAAACACGTAACCTGTTGTTACAACGCGTTATGCTCACTGCAAGCGTATAAGATAATCCTTTTTACTAAAAACAATAGTAACGAAGTTATTGGTAAACCAACGTATTAGCGGTAATGATTAGGTATGAAGCAAAGTAAACCCCCACACAAACAGCACGGGCTTACGCTCGTTGAATTAATGATAGTGTTAGTCGTTGTTGGTATCTTAGCGGCGCTGGTCATGCCGTCTTTTTCTGATAGTGTCAGAGAATCGCACCGACAGGATGCTCAGAAAACAATGCTCCAGCTGAAGCTTCAGCAGGAATCTTACAGGTTGGATAACACCAGTTATGCTTCATCAGCCGAGCTCGGGATGCCCGCCTCGGACCGCTTTACCTTCACGGTAGAAAATGTCAGCGCCACAACGTTTACACTGGTGGCAACGGCCAAGGGAGAGCAGCTAAAGGATACTGACTGCACCACGATGCGACTTAGCCAGTCGATGGATAAAACGCCCGCGGCATGCTGGTAGCATGCCGCACACGTTGTCTGAAAGGTTAACTGACCTGCTGTACCCGCAACTCTTTGGGTACTGCAAACTCAATGTTTTCTTCACGGCCGGCACGTTCACTGGCCTTTACTGCTCCCCACTCCAGCAAACGATCAACCACCCACTTCACCAGAATTTCCGGGGCTGAGGCACCGGCAGTAACGCCTACGTGTTCTGCGCCTTCGAGCCAGGATTTCTGAATACAATTGGCATCAGCGATCAAGTGCGCACGGGCACCAACCTTTTCGGCCAGTTCACGCAAGCGATTTGAATTTGAGCTATTTTGCGCGCCGACTACGAGCAACACATCGCAGTCCTGCGCCAACGAGCGCACGGCGTCCTGACGGTTTTGCGTGGCATAGCAAATATCGTCCTTGCGGGGCCCTTGGATAGACGGGAAACGCTCACGCAGCGCATCAATGACACCTGCGGTGTCATCAACCGATAACGTGGTATGACTGCAGTAGTAGAGCTGTTGTGGATTTTTCACGTCCAGCTTTGCCACGTCACTTTCCGACTCCACCAGATAAATACCGCCTTCCGGGTTGTCATACTGGCCCATGGTGCCTTCCACTTCAGGGTGCCCGGCATGACCGATGAGCACACACTCGGTGCCGGTCTTGCTGGCCCGTGTTACTTCCATATGCACTTTGGTGACCAGTGGACAGGTTGCATCAAAGACTTTCAGCCCCCGCGATTCGGCTTCACGACGAACGGCCTGGGACACGCCATGGGCAGAGAAAATCACAATGCTGTCGTCCGGCACTTCATGAAGCTCATCGACGAACAGCGCCCCCCGCTCTTTTAGCCCATCAACCACAAAACGGTTATGGACCACTTCATGGCGCACGTAAATAGGCGGAGAAAACATTTCCAGTGCCCGCTCGACAATGGTTATCGCACGGTCGACGCCGGCGCAAAACCCGCGTGGATTCGCCAGATGAATTTGCATGTTAACTGCCCTCCTGCGTGGGTTTTGCTGGCAACACATTGATGATTTCCACATCAAAGATCACCGTTTGTCCGGCGAGCGGATGATTAAAGTCGACGGTTACTGAGTCGCCGGCGACACTGCGAATAATTCCAGGCACTTCGGTACCGTCAGGCTGAGAAAAAGCCAGGATCATACCTTCCTCAATTGCCAGTTCGCCACTGAAGCGGTTACGGTCCATGTAGTGGATGTTATTTGGATCCGGCTTACCAAACGCTTCCTCGGCGGGTAAAGTAAAGGCTTTTTTATCCCCCTTGGCGAGACCGAACAGACATGCCTCAAAGTTGGGCGTCAGGCTGCCATCACCAATGACCAGCTTGGCCGGACGGTTATTGACCCGGGTGCTGTCGGCGGCGGAACCATCCTCAAGCTTTAAGTCAAAGTGCAGAATAACTTCACAGTTCTGCCCTATTTCGCGGCGTTCTGACATACACTACTGTCCCGTTTCTTTGTTGGTTTCTGACGCCGTCCCGGCATCTTCAGGCCTGACTATCATATCAATAATTAATAACACAGCCCCAATGAAAATTGCACAATCCGCGATGTTAAACGCTGGCCAGTGCCACTGTCCGACATAGAAATCAAGGAAGTCAATCACATAGCCGTGCACCAGGCGATCATATAAGTTGCCAATGGCACCGCCCAGAATAAACGAAAATGCGACCGGCAAGCGCACCTGATAACGGGGGGTTTGTCGTAACCACCACAGGATCATGATACTGACCACGATAGCGATTGCGGTAAAGAACCAGCGTTGCCAGCCACCTGCACTATGCAGAAAGCTGAATGCCGCACCATAGTTATGCACGTACGTGAGATTGAAAAAGGGGGCAACCTGAACCGACTGATAGAGGTCCAGCGCGGCCACCACCGCGTGCTTACTCCATTGATCCAGGATTAGCACGATGAGACTTATCCAAAGGAAGCGCAATCCGGTACTTGCAAATAGTTTACGCATAATGGCGGGTTTCTCCCTCACCGGCTACGTTAGTAATGCAGCGGCCACATAATTCGGGGTGGCTGTCATCTGTACCGACATCTTCACGTACGTGCCAGCAACGAACACACTTGGTGCCGGCGCTTCTCGCAACCTGCACGGACAACCCGTCAAGCGCGGTCGGTTTTGCATCTGCCGGCGCCTCGTCTGCTTTGTGAAGTGACACACCTGAGGTGATAAGCACAAAGCGCAACTCATCGTCGAGTTGCTTAAGCGTGGTGTAAATATCGTCGGCGGCATAAAGCGCAATATCGGCTTCCAGTGAGCCCCCGAGTTTACCGTCCTTCCGGCTCTGCTCCATGGCTTGATTCACTGCATCTTTCACTTCCAGCACGCGCTGCCAGAAGGTATCACCAAACGTGGCTTCTTCGCTGAAGTTATCAAAACCGGTGTACCAGGCTTCGGTAAATACGAACGGGCTTCTGTCTCCTGGTAGCGCCTCCCAGATTTCCTGAGCGGTGAAGCTGGTGATAGGCGCCATCCAGCGAACCAGTGCTTCAACAATGTGATACAGCGCAGTCTGACAGGACCGTCGCGCCACACTGTCCGCTTTTGCGGTGTACTGCCGGTCTTTAATGACATCCAGATAGAATGCCCCCAACTCAATAGAGCAGAAGTGCATGAGCTTTTGCGAAACAACCAGCAGGTCGTAATTCTCATATGCCTCAATGAGCTCATGTTGCAGCGCTTTGGCCCGCCCGACAATCCAGCGGTCCAGTGCCACCATGTCTTGTTCGGCAACCGCATGCTCCAGACTAAAGCCATTTAAATTGGCAAGCAAAAAGCGCGACGTATTGCGCAGGCGTCGATACGCATCGGCAGCGCGCTTAAGAATTTCATCAGAAACCGCTATTTCACCGCGGTAATCTGTAGACGCGACCCACAAACGCAGAATGTCAGCACCCAGCTTATTCGTGACTTCCTGGGGAGCAACCACATTGCCCAGCGATTTGGACATTTTTTTGCCGTGGGCATCCACCGTAAAGCCGTGCGTCAGTACCTGCTTATAGGGCGCATGGCCATGCATCGCGGTCGATGTCATAAGGGAAGACATAAACCAGCCGCGGTGTTGGTCCGAGCCTTCTAAGTAAAGATCCGCTGAGGCGGGGATATCATCGCGACGGTCCACTACGAAATAATGCGTCACACCGGAATCAAACCACACATCCAGCGTATCGGTCACTTTGTCGTAGTGATCAGCTTCACTGCCAAGCAGTTCACTGTCATTCAGATCCCACCAGGCCTGAATACCGGACTGTTCGACTTTGCCAGCTACTTTTTCAATCAGCGCAGGGGTCTCAGGATGCAGTTCACCGGTCTGTTTGTGCACATACAGGGTAATGGGCACACCCCAGGTACGCTGACGTGAAATGCACCAGTCTGGACGCCCTTCTACCATTTTCTGGATGCGGTTTTCGCCCCACTCCGGGATCCACTCGGTTTTTTTAATTTGCTCCAGCGACTCAGCCCGCAGACCTTTATTGTCCATACTAATGAACCATTGTGGGGTGGCGCGGAAAATGATTGGCGTTTTGTGACGCCAGCAATGCGGATAGCTGTGCTCGTATTTCACGTTGAGCAACAAGTTACCTTTTTCCCTGACGGTCTCGACAATCGCATCATTGGCTTTAAATACAAACTGACCGGCAAATAACGGGACGTCGTCTAAATACACCCCGTTATTGCCTACCGGATTGTAAACCTCAATGCCGTAGCGCTTACCAATATTAAAGTCATCCACACCGTGTGCAGGTGCAGTATGCACGCAGCCGGTACCAGAATCGGTTGTGACGTGATCGCCCATAAGCAGCGGAACGGTAATGTCCAGAAACGGATGGTGTACCTTTAGGGTATCCAGCGTTTCACCGATGCAGGTGGCCACTTCGCGATAAGTTTCAACACCATAACGCTCAACGCAGCTTTCGATAAGCTCCTGCGCCATGACGACCCATTGCTTGTCTTCACCTAGCTCAACCAGTGCATAAGTCAGTTCCGGATGCAGGCTGATGGCGCGGTTAGCAGGCAACGTCCAGGGGGTCGTTGTCCAGATAGCAACACCGGCTTTGTGTTTCGCCATATCGTCTTCTGACACGCCAAAGGCGTCAGCAATGGCGGCACAGTCCGCCACCGGAAATTTCACATCGATGGCTGGAGACACTTTGTCTTTATATTCGACTTCCGCTTCGGCCAGCGCAGATCCGCAGTCCGTACACCAGTGAACCGGCTTAAAGCCTTTTTCCAGGTGGCCCGATTCAACGATTTTACCCAGTGCGCGAATAATGTCAGCTTCACTGTCAAAGTCCATGGTCTTGTATGGCTTATCCCATTCACCGAACACACCCAGGCGTTTGAAGTCGGCCATCTGACCGTCGATTTGCTTCTGCGCATAATCCCGGCAGCGTTCGCGAAATTCGCCCGCTGTTACTTTTTTGCCAGGCTTGCCCACTTTCTTTTCTACCATCAGTTCAATCGGCAGACCATGGCAATCCCAGCCTGGCACATAAGGGGCATCAAAGTCAGACAGCGTTTTAGACTTAACAATGATGTCTTTAAGAATTTTGTTTACCGCATGGCCGATATGAATGTCACCGTTGGCGTACGGAGGACCATCGTGCAACACAAACGGTTTTTTGCCGGCCTTTGCCTGTCTAATCTGGCGGTACAGGTCCTTCTCCTGCCATGCTTTCAGCATTTGTGGCTCGCGTTTAGCCAGGTTACCGCGCATCGGAAAGTCGGTTTCAGGAAGGTTCAGTGTTGCTTTGTAATCACTCATAAATCTGTATTATCCAATTCCCAGTTAGGTCATGACCGGTGTGTTTTGGCCAAACACCCTATACGCCTAATAAGGCACGCGCCTCGCGTGCATCATGTTCAATTTGATTTTTTAACACCTCAAAAGAGGCAAATTTTTTCTCGTCCCGCAGTTTTGCCACGGGGAAGACATCAATCGAGCGACCATATATGTCGCCGCTGAAGTCAAACAGGTGAACTTCCAACTGGCTGCGCACCCCGCCCACCGTTGGCCTGGAACCTACATTCGCGACACCGTTATAATGCTCACCGTCGATGGCAACATGCACTGCGAAAACCCCTTTAAGCGGTGAGCGACAGCGCTTAAGCAACACGTTGGCAGTAGGAAAACCGATGGTCCGGCCCTTTTTCTCACCGTGCACCACCCGACCTCTTATCGAAAATGGTCGTCCAAGCATCTCATTGGCCTGCTCAAAGTCGCCGTAATCCAGTGCATCACGCACTGCCGTCGAACTTATCCGGTGATCATGCATGCGAAAACTCTGGGTACTCACGACACTAAAGCCATGCTCCTCACCAGCCGTTTTCAGCATATTAAAGTCGCCTTTTCGCCCGCGACCGAAGCGGAAATCGTCGCCCACCACCAGAAACTGCACGCCAAGTTTGTCTACCAGCAGCGACTTAACAAACGTTTGGGCCGACTGACTGGCAAACGCCCGATTAAATTGCACTGTAACGAGCCTGTCAACGCCCTGTTGTTTTAACAGCAAATATTTTTCACGCAGCGGGCTTAGTCTGGCTGGTGCGGTGTCCGGAGTAAAAACCTCTTCCGGATGCGGCTCAAATACCATCACAGTGGCCGGCAGCGACAGCGCCTTGGCTTGTTTAATCACATTCGCAAGTACTGCCTGGTGCCCGCGATGTACCCCATCAAACTTGCCAATGGTGAGTACGCAACCGTGATGTTGCGGACGCAGATTATGTAGTCCGCGGACTAACTCCACTGTTATTTCTGCCTTATGCCTGATTTACCGTTAAAGAAGCCCGCGATTATAAACGACAAGCGCATGAATACCAATTCCTGTGCGCTGTTGTTATGTGTTTGCAGGTGTCAGGTGCGATGGTCGCACCCCTAGTACCAGTGCAACGCCGAAAAAGACCACCAGCGCCAGGCCGATTGACGCGGACACATGCCGTATTTGCTCAAGCAGCGCCAGTGCGTAAAATTGCTCACCGATATCCCGATAAACGATTAATACTGCCATCGCGGCACTGGCAATCAGCACTTTTATGACAAACAAAAGCGTGGTGCGAGATACCGTAAATACCCCTTGCTTATGCAACGTGTAGTAGAGTAATCCGGCATTCATGGTTGCCGACAGACTGGTTGCTGCTGCCAGACCGATATAACCAAACGGCACGGCAAGCAGCAGGTTGAACACCATGTTCGCTACCATGCACCAGATGCCGAACTTAACTGGTGTTTTCGTATCCTGCCGTGAATAAAACCCCGGTGCCAGTACTTTTACCAGCATAAAACTTAACAAGCCAAAGCTGTACGCGGTCAGCGAATAAGAGGCCATACGGGCGGTATCGGCGCTAAACGCGCCACGCTGGAAAATCACTGTGAGGATAGGTTCCGCCATGACCCCAAGGCCGGTGGCTGCAGGAATACCTAATAAACACACCATGCGGACTGCCCAGTCGATATTGTTGGCAAAGCCCGTCGGGTCCTTACCTACATGGTTGCGCGACAAGGCTGGCAAGATGACGGTGGCGATGGCAATACCAAACAGACCTAAAGGGAATTCCAGTAGCCGATCAGAGTAGTAGAGCCAGCTAATTGAGCCGGTAACCAGAAAACTGGCAATAAACGTATCGAAGAGCAAATTTATCTGCCCGACCGAGACACCAAACAGGGCCGGTATCATCAGTGTTCGTACTTTTTTTACCTGGGGGTCGTGCCATCCCCAGCGAGGCCGCACCAGTAACCCTGCCCGAAACAAAAACGGAAGCTGAAATGCCAGTTGCACCACGCCGCCGACAAACACGCCCCAGGCAAGACCAAACGCAGGTTGCGCCAGTTCCGGTGACACCAACATGGCAAACAAAATAATGCAGATGTTCAGTAGTACCGGGGTGAACGCAGCAACAGCAAACTGGTTAAGTGTATTAAGAATTGCCCCAGCCAGCCCGGTCAATGAAATAAACGCCAGGTAAGGGAACGTGATTTTAAGCATGGTACTGGCCAGCACATACTTGTCCCCGTCTTTCCCATCATTTAACCAGTCTATAAACCAGCCGGTGCCAAACAACGCGGCAAGCGCCGGCGATAATAATACGCCAAGCAACGACACCACGAACACAATGGCCCCCAGCGTACCCGAAATTCGCGCAACGAATGCCCGCATACTGTCGTCATCATGCTCGGCCTTTACCTCGGTCAGTACCGGTATAAATGCCTGGGCAAACGCACCCTCTGCAAACAGACGGCGCAGGAAGTTGGGAATTTTATTGGCAAAGAAAAAAACATCGGCCGCAGCGCCGTCACCCATCAGACGCGCCACCACCACATCACGGGCGAGACCCAGTACGCGTGAAATCAGCGTCATCGCGCTGACAATTAACCCCGATCGAATGAGCTTCCCTGACACCTTTAACTTCGCCCTGCTGATGGTTTATAATGGCCGCCATCATAACGGATGCGACCAGATTGGGAAATTGCTAAACCGCGAATTTTCCTTCGTTTGTATCTGTATGGTGCTGATTTAACGTCGTGGCATAAAATCGGTTGACATTCCAGCGATAGCTAGGCACAATCCGCACCCTTGATTTTGACATGAATTTATTTTTTTGGGAGTTACACCTTGGCTAACATTAAGTCTGCTAAGAAACGTGCAATTCA
>CAZDUT010000002.1:10808-45075 GCA_964508695.1 uncultured Alteromonas sp. | reverse complement strand
CGCTGACGAATGAGCACAGACAGGTTCTCAATATTTTCCGCCAGATTGCCGCCTGTGGTTTTCTGAATGTTCACTGCACTGGAAAACGCCATGGCAGAGGTGCTGGGCACCCGTCTGACGAAAGAAAGCATGGCTGCTTGCAGGTTGGCGCCAAGGTTTATTTTTTGAAAAAGCAGGCGCAGCTCATCACTTAAATCGCCTTTCAGCTCTTCGAACACCAGTTTTAATGCTTCGTTAAAGGCATAGCCAGCCTGCAGGCCGCGCTTAAGCACATCCAGCGCCTCCGGAAACTGCGCTTCAATCCGATCCATGCGTTTGGCAATATCCCGGTTCAGTTTAAAGTTAAAGGCCGCCAATGTTGCCAGCAAACAGAGTAGGGATACGATCACATCCCGGGTTATCAGCCACAGCAGCAGTGACAGAAACACGCTCACCACCCCGGCGATGGCGATATACTCATGGCCGAGTACTTTAGACCCGCTTAATTCCAGTTTAAAAGTAACATTCTGAACAAACGGAATATTTTCCAGCGAGCGGCGAAAAGCCGGAAGTTTGTTAAAGCGGGTGTTTAACAGCACCTGTTGAGGGAAATAGCTATCCTGCGCGATCAGTATGTCCAGTTGCTTTTTGAGCTCCCGGCTGTTTGCCCGCTCAGGACTGTTAATGGACACAAACAGCATCTGCGACAACATGACCACCGCCAGAAACACCAGACCGAGAAAAATTATCTGAACACTCATGCGACCTCCTATAAAGAGAACTCGGTATCAACACCGAAAATGCGGTGTGGAATATCCAGTCCCCTGGCGGTAAGTTTGCGGTGAAATACCGGTACCACGCCGGTTGCTTTAAACTGTCCCTGTACCTTGTTGCCCTCTGCCAGCCCCTGCCGCTCAAAGGTGAACAGCTCTGACATCGTAATCATTTCCCCCTCCATGCCGGTCACTTCCTGGATACTGATAATGCGCCGGCTGCCATCTTCCAGTCGCTGCGTCTGCACCACCAGGTCGATGGCAGAGGCAATTTGCGCGCGGATATTTCGCACCGGCATATCAAAGCCGCCCATACAGATCATGTTCTCCAGACGCCCGAGGGCATCTCTGGGACTGTTTGCATGGAGCGTGGCTAAGGATCCTTCATGCCCGGTATTCATGGCCGCCAGCATATCAATGGCTTCAGCCCCCCGGACTTCGCCGATGACAATACGATCAGGTCGCATCCGTAAACTGTTTTTCACCAAATCGCGCTGGGTGACTTCCCCCTTGCCTTCAATATTCGCCGGTCGGGTTTCCAGTCGCACCGTATGCGGTTGCTGCAGTTGCAGCTCGGCCGAGTCTTCAATGGTGATGATCCGCTCGTCCGGTGGAATGTAGCCTGAGAGAATGTTCAGCAGTGTTGTTTTGCCGCTACCGGTGCCGCCGGAAATAAGCACGTTCAGCTTTCCCTTCACAGCATTTTTGATTAACACATCCATGTCTGCGGTCATGGAGTGGTAATCGATCAGTTGCGCCACGGTCAGCTTTTCAACGGTAAACCGGCGAATCGACATGGTTGGCCCGTCAAGGGCCAGTGGGGGGATAATGGCATTGACCCGGCTGCCGTCAGCAAGCCGGGCATCAACCATCGGTGACGACTCGTCCACACGTCTGCCAATGCGTGACACGATCCTGTCAATAATACTCAGCAGGTGGCCGTTGTCGTAAAAGCGCACCGCCGCGCGCTCAAGTTTACCGCCGCGTTCAACGTAAATATTGTCGTAGTTATTTACCAGAATGTCGGAAACGGTCGGGTCGGCCATCAGCACTTCCAGCGGGCCTAACCCGAGAATCTCATCCAGTACCAGGCGGGTAATAATTTGTCGCGTGGCCATATTGATTGGCCGCGGGTAGTCTTCCAGCAGACGTCGGCAGCATTCCGATATCTGCTGTCTGGCAACCTCCTGTTCAATGGTTTCCAGTACGGATGGATCCAGCCTGTTAAGCACTTCGTTGAAAATTTCCTGCTTGGTATCCACATCCTGAGATGTTAGCTGCAGGTAAGGATCGACAAACCGTTGCGCCGTGTTCATCATTTACTCCTTAGCAGACGTTTGAAGAAACCGGTCCGCTTGTCGTCCTGCGGCGTCGCCGCCGACGCTGTCGCATACCGCGCAATTTTGGCTAACTCCTTCTCGATAACCTTGTGATTGGCAAGCGAATCCAGCGGACGTCCGAGATCGGTGCGAAGCCTCGCAAGCTCATAGTTATTGCTTATCGTGAAGATCTCAGACACATTCAGTACGCTGGACACATCGTCCAGTGATATTTCGCCCTTCCCTGCCACATAGCGGTTAACGACAATGGCCACCTGCTTATTGTCCAGCTCAATGCGTGCTCTGAGTTCGCTGAGCAACGCCTTGGTTTCCCTCATGCTCGCCACGGTCAGTTGCATCACGACCAAAATGGTTGTGCTCTGGCTTAACAGCGGCATGGTATGGTGCTCAAGCCCCTTGGACATGTCCACAAACACCTCATCAAACGTCTGCCGGATCTTCCAGCACAAGTTATCCAGTTGCTGAGGGGTATGGGCCGAACTCTTCAGGCGTGAAAACGGGGCATTGCCAATCAGATGAATCGTTTTTCTGTCCGCCATCATTGACCGAATGGCGGCCTCATCCAGTTTATCCAGCTCACCGATGGCCTCATCAATGGAAAATTCACTGTCAATATGCAGTCCGTGCGCAAGTGAGGCGTAATTGAAGTCCGCATCAATGAGGGCCAGTTCTTTATCTGACAAGCGGGTGAACGCCTCACTCAGGCAGCAGGTGATGAACGTTGCGCCGGAGCCGGCCTTACCGTTGATGATGGTGGTAAGAGGCGCCTGCGATACGCTCTGACTGACGGCGTCCGCCACACGCATAAGTGCAGGGTAAAGGTTTTCCTGCAAGTCGGTGAGTGTGAGGAGCTCATCAACCTTAAATTTTACGGCGAGCTTGGCAATCGCCGTGGTGAGTGTGGGACATACGATGATGAGATGACCAACCCCCGCGGCGAGCGTCTCGAGCACAGACTGATGATCGCTATCGTCATTATCAAGATACACCAGCGCGAGCTGAAAGCGGGAAACATCCTCTGGCAGCGTAGCTGCGTGCTGGATATCCAGCATGCTGTCCGGGCGCATACCGGACTCGACAAGCGCGTTCAGTTGATTGTTTGCGTCAACCACCAATAGCCTGAGTCGGGTAGATAACGACAGGCGCGCCAGGTTCCGGGGTGGGTTTCCCGGGTAATCAATGATACATGAGCGGCTGTTCATAGTGTTATTGTTATCCTCTTCCATTGGTTTTCTCGTAGATTAGCTGCCGTCACACACGGTGTAGTTCCACCGGGTGACGCCCAGACTTTCCCGGGGCAGTGTCGATGAAAAACGAGGGGAATCAAGCGTGAGGTCCAGACCGGGCACCAGAAACTGATGCCGGTAATTGACAATTTCCGCCCTGACCAGGTCCACCTGACTGTAAGCACTGGCCGCGGCGCCCTCTTCCGTTAAATATGTCACTGCAACATTGGCAACCGAAAAATTGGGAATAAGCGGCAGCAGATCGTTCACTGCATAAAGTACGGCATCGTCATCCACCAGCTGGTTGTCCTGGTCGAGATCACACACCACCGCCAGTCTGACTACCCGGCGACTGACCTCGGTCATGACATTCCAGGTGAAGAACAAACGCCCGACTTCGAACACCGTGAACAGGATGAGAAAAAATACGGCGCCGACAATGGCAAATTCCACGGTATAAACGCCTTGCTCACGCCATCTCATTGTGACGCCCTCATGGCATAGGACACGTTCATGGGGAAATCCAGAGAAATACCTGCATCGCCGGTAATGCTGAACAGCGATTGCGCGAAAATGGGCGACCAGTTATAGGCAACGGTTATAGTGACCAGATCGCCATCCAGCGCATAGCGAATATCGGCTTCGGCTAACCCGGGGAGTAATTCAGACTGACCATTGATATCGCCCGCGATGATCAGGTTACTGGTTCGCGCCTTCAGGCTATCTGGTAAGGCAGGGATCCCGGTATTGCCCTGATAAGCCCGGTCACTGATATACCGGGCTGCGTCGCGCACCGAGGTGGTCAGCGCGTTGTACTGGTAAAGCAGGCGACCAAATTCGGCGGTCGCGAAGATAAGCAAAAACATAAAGGGGACCACCAGAGTGAACTCAATGGCGGCAATGCCCCGCTGTCGACCAAAACCACTGCCCCTACGCATCACTTCGCTCCGCGTGGTACAGCACTATTTTATAGGGGCCGGCATTATCCTCAGCAATGCCTGAGGGGATCCCCTCACTATTGCACGCCTCAATATACTCACCGATGACATAGGCTTCGTTCCCCTGCTGCTGCACAGCCTGGGTCAGGAAAAAGCAGGCCGAGCCAAAATACCCTAACTGACTGGCACCGTTAGTCTCGCCATCGCAGTCCCCCACCAGCACCTGTAATATCCGGCGCTCAGCACGCGCCGGATCGGGCGCGACAATATCGCCAGCGTGATCCACAACACTGCATACTGCCGCATTGGAATTTGCAACCTGGGTATCTGTCAGGTACTCGCTGTAACGGTAGGCATTACTGTACTCAGGCGATGTGATATCCAACTCATCCTGATCATTTAACGGAATATGCGCGCCTTCACAGACGTTTAAATCCCGGGGGTGTTCAATTTCGTTAAGCTGCGCGCCCTGCCAGTCGCCCATCCGGGTATTGAGTCCCTGGGCAACCGGCCCCACGCTATTGCCGGGCTCTTTATCTATCTGGTCGTTGGCGCCAGCACCACTGCCACTGAAGCACTGCTCGCCATTGAAATCCTCTCCTGCCAGGGCCCTTCTCACATCGTCAGCCCCCGAGGCGCCCTCCAGCCGCACCAGTTGAAAATTACCCGGCCCAATCTCGGAATTAACATTCGAGCTGATTTTAAGTAGCTGTAATTCTTCGATAGGTAAGCCAAAGTTGTCGCTGGCATCGTTTGACGCACCGCATACCACCATGGGGACCAGGTTACTGTAGCATTCGACAATGGCCGTGCTTGGGCCCGCCACCGCCGTGGCATTTAACTGCTTGTTGAGGCCCAGCACCTGGGCCAGAAAGTTATTAAACGGCAGGCCGGCTAATTCCACCCTGACATAAGTGGCAGTGGCATCATTGGTGGCGGCAAACGGATCCGGGCGAAAAGAAAACTGCACATTCAGATAGTCCGTTACCGCCTCATTAAAGGGATCTGCCGCGCTTAGGTCGAGGCTTTCCGCCACCTCACGGAATTCCGAAAAGGTCAGGTTTTCCGCCAGAATATCGACAACCGCCTGACGCGCGTCGCTCTGTGTGCCGCCCTGGTCAATTTCAGACGCGCCACTTAACGCCGCAGCATCGACAAGCAGTTGCAGCCGTGATTTATTCAACAGCAGATGGCCACTGTCCAGGGCCATGGCCGCCGTGCCTAACATTGCCAGCAGCCCCAGACAAAACAGCACCAATACATTGCCCGCCTGCCGGTGGTTCTGGTTGTAAGTTCGGCTGTTCATCAGGTGCTCCTAGTTATCCCCCTGGGCCTCAACGCTACGGCCTTCCTTACCGGCATAAATACTGTCCCGGTAATTTTCGGCCGCATGCTTGCCATAATCGCCCTGGAGTTCACGGGTTATGCCATCGTTATTTACCGGTGCCTGGGCATCCAGTAACTGTAACCGTTTAATTTCCTGTGTGGAGTGCGCCAACTGATAGGACGGTGCCTTAGCGGCGCAGCCTCCAAGAACCACAATACTTAATATAAGAAGCTGATTTTGCATTAGTTAATGCCTCCCTGTTGGCGAATATCATGGCCGTACCGACTGTCCGTGCCGCCGTTTGAGGGCAGCACACTGTAGGGCAATTCCTGGTTGTAGTTTCTGCTCTGGCGACGGCCGGGCGCTTGTCGGGTGGCTTCTCCCATCAGGTAAAAGCGGATATCCGACACCGGCACGAACCCGTCGGTGGGCAGAGGCACGCTCTCTTTATTGAAGGGCCTTACCAGCCGTGGCGTGACCATGATCACCAGCTCAGACTGACCACTGACAAACTGCTGACTTCTGAACAGCTGTCCAAGGATGGGAATATCGCCCAGGCCGGGAAAGCGCTCGATGTTCTCGCGCAGGCGGTCTGACAGCAGCCCTCCGATTGCCAGCGTCTGGCCGTCGCCCAGCTCGACGGTGGTCTCAGAGGTACGTTTTATAATGGACGGCACCACCAGCGAACTGCTGGAGCCCTGGGGAGTGATCCCCACGGCGTTAGCGTTGGAGATCTCGCTGACCAGCACTTTCAGGTTGAGGTTAATTTTGCCGCTGTCGAGTACCGTCGGTACGAACCCAACGCCGACCCCAAAATCTCGGAACTGTATGGCAATACCGTCTTCTCTTGGTACCGGAATGGGAAACTCACCACCAGACAGAAACTCGGCTTTCTGACCGCTCAGTGCGGTCAGGTTTGGCTCGGCCAGAATTTTTGCCATACCATTTTCTTTTGCAATATCCAGCGCCACATTAAAAAAGGTGTTGCCGTCGATGTAATTGGCCAATACCCCGCTGGAAAACTCGTAAGGTGATCCCTGGGTCACAAAATTGTAGAAATCGGCACCCCGCACAATGCTGGCGTCCCAGTGGTTGTCTTTGAGCATGCTGAGCCAGTTAAGATCAACATTGAACGAGCGGCTGACATCCACACTCATCTCTGCCACCACCACTTCCAGCATGACCTGATGCCCACCGCCGACACTCAGCAAATTCAGGACCTGACTGTCCTTACTCTCGGCGCCGGCAGACACGGCGTAGGCCGTCGCGAGATCCACAGCCTTGTTCATCTGTACCAGCGAGGATGCCTCACCACTTAATACCAGTTGTCCCTGGGAGGTATGCACGCTGATATCCTCTTCCGGTAAAAAATGATGCAGGCGTTCGCGCAGGCTGACCAAATCGTGGGTGATGGCGATGTTGATCACATCCACCAGCACATCATCCTCATCCCAGACCATGACATTGGTGGTACCCAGCTTTTTACCGACGATATACAGCTCGCTCTGGCGCAGGATAAGAATATCGGCAATGGCAGGGTTACCCACCGACACACGCTGCGCATTGTGTTTGAGGTGCAGGTTACGCGACTTGTATATGGGCACCTGCACCGCACCGTCTTTTTCCATGGTGGGACCGCCGGCTTCAGCAACCGGCACGTGAAGCAAGGTGACAGACGCGAGCGTCATCACCAGCACTATTATTCTCAGGGTATAAAAGCTTTCGTGGTTCATTGGGCACCGCCCCCAGCGCTACCTGCGCTGACCGACACAATTTCCTCTGACGCCCCTCTGATAATAAACACTTTTGGTTTTATGCCTGTCGGTGCACTGTCCGGCTTGTCAGGCGCGGGCTCAGGCGCAATCTCTGGCTCACTCGCCTGCTGGCGCGAGTGGCGGGCAAGCTCCACGCTGGCATCATCCACCGGGTTTCTCAGTGCCAGCTGTAACCCCCCGCGGGATTGGGCATTCATCAGCTCTTCGGCCTGCTCCAGACTCACTTCCACAGTGACCGCTCTGACCACGCGCGGGCGGTTCTCGTTGTTCTGGGCAGTCTGGTCAATGGCGAGAATTTTAACGTTGCCAAGCACCACCTCGGTAATGGTGCCGGCGCCGCTACGAAAGGTATTGAGCACATCTACCCGGTCACCCGGCAACAAAAATCCGGCCACGCCCACCACGTCATTGACCCGGATGGTCAGCGCGCGCTTTTCTTTGCCAATCAGGCTGGCCAGTGAACTGCCCTCACCTTTTTCAATCACCCGCTCGGCACGCACCACGTCGCCGGCGTACAGCGATTCTTTGGCTATTTTCCCCACCACCTCATCCAGGCTGGTAAAGGTGCCCTCCGGGGCCAGATCCTCGGGGTAGGCCCGGACCCGCAGCTGTTTGGCATCGACAATACTGCCTATCGGGATCGTCTGCGCCACTTCGACCACCTGCACATAGTTGTCATCGGGCTCAGCGTTTGCGTCCGACAGCCAGTTATTGGCCAGGTACACGGCGCCCAGCCCAAATACCGCAGACAGCGTGAGAAACAGCCAGGTATTCTTGCTCATTGTTTTTTCCTTACGTTGCGGTTACGAAATAATGACGCCAGGCATCATCCAGCAGCGCTGGCGTAACGTTGGGAGGTAACTGGTGAAAACGTGTGGCATCTTTAACGATGCTGAGCAGATCCCTGGGGTAGCAGGGCAGCAGCGGCACGTTTTCCTGCTCGTGGTACGCATCCATCAGGTAGCGGAATGCCGGGCGCTCACAGGTGAGCCCGAAGCTGTCACATACCCGCTGCCACAACGTGGCATAATTGTCCGGGGTCAGGGCGCGCATCTTAATTTTGTAACCCAGGCGGCGTAAAAAGGCATCGTCGACCAGTTCGGCGGGGTTGAGGTTGGTTGAAAACAACAGCACCTGTTCAAACGGGATCGCAAAGTGGGCACCGCTTAACAGGCTGAGATAGTCCTTGCGCTCTTCCAGCGGGATGATCCAGCGGTTAAACAGCGCACTCGGAGACACCTGCTGGCGTCCCAAATCATCAATCAGCAACACGCCATTATTCGCTTTCATCTGTAGCGGTGCTTTGTATAAATGACGCACATCGTCGTAGCTGACTTCCAGCATATCCAGGGTCAGCTCGCCGCCGGTAACCAGCAGCGGGCGCTGAATTTTCTGATAGCGGGTGTCCCACTGGCCGGCCTCAAGCTGGCCGGTTACATGGTGTACCTGCGGATCGTATAGCTGGATGATCTGGTTATTGACCTCCACTGAGACCGGCTGAACAATGTCATCGTCGAACACCCGGATAAGCTGCCGGCACAGGTAGCTTTTACCGGTCCCCGGCAGACCATACAGCAGCACCGGTTTACTGGAGTTTAATGCCATGCCCATGGCTTCCAGCGCATCGTTTTCGAATGACTCACCGGTGAGCTTTTCATCCATCAGGGCCCGGGTAACAAAGGTATTGCGGTGCGTTTGCAGGCAGACACTTTTCTGATAGTCCGCCAGGGTGACCGGTGCCGGCCCGATGTAGCCGCTTTGGTGCAGCGCCTTTTCGGCTTTCAGTGCCCCTGTACCACTAAGACTGAAGCGGGCCTGGGTGGTCGCACTGCGACTTTCCACCCACATCATTTGCTTGGTCTCTGTCAGCAATTGCTGAATAAGTTTACCCGGCAGGCGCAGTGCGCCGGCCAAACTTTCCAGGGTGGCAATTTGCTGGATATAAATATGTTTGAGCAGCAAATCGGTAATAAGCGCCGAAGAGAGGCCGGTGTCTTCCAGTGACAGCGGTTTTTTGATTAACGTCGTCAGCGCGTCAGGTGCACCGGAGTGGTGTGCCGATGGCGGGCACTCACCATCATTGGTTGTTTTAAATAACGCCGGGGTGAGTTCATCCTGCAACATGGCGTTATCCCCCCAGCTGCGCCAGCAGCGCCAGCGCCGCCGCTTTCAGCTCGGTGTCCAGGTAACAGGTGATCGCAAACCCTGCCGCCAGGGCCGGCGAATAAGGCACATTGACCCTGGCCAGCTCGGTGGCCTCGGGTTTGAAGTATTTGCGCAGGTATAAACAATGATAATAGCGCTTGAGGGTGGCCTTACAGCCACTCCACCCCACATGCCGCACCCCAAGTAAGATGGCAATAATGCCGCCACAGACAATGCCCCAGGCCAGCGACCAGAAGGTAATGGTGGGTCCCAGCAGGCTGCCCACCGCCATCATCAGCTTGATGTCGCCAGCCCCCAGCAGACCCAGAATAAAGGTGGGAAAGAGCACCAGAAATACCAGCCAGATGGTGATAAATGACCAGAACAACCCTTCGCCGCCAAATAAAATGGTGTTGATCAGCATGCCGGCCAGTGCAAATACCACACACAGCACATTGGGGATGCGCAGCGCCGTGCTGTCATAGAAGATAGCGATGGCAAACAGTAAGGTGGTCAGCAGCAGTAAGATGGTCATGGCCTCTCCGATACAGGCCCCTTAGCGGGGCCTTTATTATTAGTGGTAACGAGGGATTCGCTGATTAATATTAACCAGCCCCACCTGCTGCAGGCATAGTAGTCGGGTCACAAGCTGTACCGTCCGGGTTTCCATTCACCGCCTCACACAGATCATCAATTTTGGTGGTTGATGCATCGCCAAGGTTTACAAACGCAATAACCATTCCGCCCACCACCAGACCACCGGCAATGGCGTATTCCACCGCCGTCAGGCCAGACTCATCCTGCACAAATTCCTGTAATAACTCGTTGATAGTTTTCATACCTGTCTCCATAGGTTTAAAAGAGTGATCCAGCCAATCATCACATCAGTACACCCGATCAGTTGGTAGGAAAAGCATAGCGCCCACGGCAGTGTTGGCGCTTGTCTGCAGTTGCGAGTTATTTCACTGACTTGCGATCTGTGCTCTGCAATTGCGCGAGCATGTCACCTAATTGCGCGTCGTCCCGCGCGTAAATATCATCAAGCCACACAATCACGTTGTCGCGCGCCACCGCAGTCTGGTAGGTAAGGTATACCGGCAGCGGCTCGGGCAATGCCCTGTGCTGCGTGGTGCGGGTAGTGACCTGTTGCAGGGAAGGAATGAGTTTGTAGGCCAGCTTGTCGGCCTGAGCCAGGCGCACGCAGCCGTGACTGAGTGCCCGGAAGGGCTCATCAAAAAGCTGCCTGACCGGCGTGTCGTGAAGGTAAATGGCCTCGTTGTTTTTAATATTAAACCGCCATTTCCCCAGTGCATTATGCGGGCCCGGCCTCTGCACCAGCATATGGGTGGTAAGTTGTTTCGCCGGGTTATTTATGCCTGCCTCCAGGGCCAGCGTGGCATCAGGATCTGAACGGCTTACCCAGTGAAATTGTTGTGACGCCATAAAATCTGGCGCGCGGCGTAAGGCGGGCAGCAAGTCGGTTTTGACAATACTCAGCGGTGGCACCCACGGGGGATTTACTGTTATCCGGTCGATTTCGGTAAGCATAATAGGGGTGGGTGTAGCCGGCGCGCCGACAATAACGGGCATCTGCAACACCGCCTGGCCCGCTCGCCAGTAGGTGAGTTCATACGCCGGGATATTCACCGTCACATAGTGTCCGGGTGGGGCAGACGGCATAGACAGCCAGCGCCATAAGTTCATCTGAAGTTTGTGCAGGCGTTGCGCCGGTGTCCAGGCGAGCTTCTCCCTGGTTGCCGCCGTCAGACTGCCTGAGGCCGCCAGTCCATGGCGGCGCTGAAAGGTTTTGATAGCCGCCACCACCTGCGGGGTAAAGTCACGGCGCAGGTAGTCAGGCGGCGGTGCCAGGTCGCCCAGCCGCACCAGCAGGGTGATCAGGCGGGCTACCTCATCATGCCGTAACCCCAGCCGTGGGTTAAAGCGTGCCGAGATCCCGGGCCAGTCAAGCCGGGTCAGTGCGCGCATTTTAGAGATAGCACGGCGCAATGCCAGTACCTCTGAAAACTGCGGCAACTGCTGGTCAATCAGTGCGGTCAACCGTCCTTCGCGGTGTGCGTCGGCCAGTGCGGCGTAGGTGAGTTTCTTTACCGCGAGCTGATGGCCAATGGCCACATGGTTAATGGCCAGCAAGCCTTCTGTCAGATACTGTCCGGTGCGTTCAGCATCGCGTGTTTCATCAATGTCTAATTGCGCGGTATCCCGCATGCCAAGATCGGCCATCAGGCTAAGCAATTCCATGCCTGACAGGTTGATGTCGCCGTCGGTAAACCACAGTCGCGCATGCTGACTTGCCTGCACGCTGCCGGCGCACAGCAGCCACACACACATCACGACAAAAAGCCGCTTCATGCGGCTGCTGGCTTTTGCTCCGCTAGCCAACACTGAACATCCGTAAACGCTGAGCCGGAATGCTGTCATTGGCCATGTCTATGACCTGTGGCAATAAGGTTAAACGTAAATGCTGATAGCGGGCAAAAGTGGGGTTTAGCACAAACTCGCGATTTCCGGACTGATAGGATGTGGGCGTAATACCAAACATATCCTTGAACACCCGACAAAAATGCGAGGTACTGGCGAAGCCCAGTGAGAAGGCGACGTTAGTAATATTCGCCCGCGGGCATACCAGCAGGTTCTCCGCCTCTTCCAGCCGCCGGCAGGTCAGATATTGCCGGAAGCACAGGCCACAGACATCTTTGAACAAATGACTGATACGACTTGGACTCAGGTTCATTTGCCGGGCGACCGTTACCAGCGTTAGCTTGTCACAAAACTGCGCTTCGACCTGCTGAACAATTTCCTCAAATGCCAGCGCACTATGGACACTAAACTCATCCAACTCGGCGTCTGTCGGCTGCCGGGATAGCTGTGCGTCTCTTCCAAGCAACGGCAGTAACGTATCCTGAAGACGCTGTAGTTCTTTGTGGTACATGGGCCACAGTACGACATCGTCGACACGTGCCCTGACAATATCACACAGCAGGGGCACGTTGACGTGTTGGGCAACGACCAGCAAATGTTTGCACCCTTTGCGTTTAAGCATTGCAATATTGTGCAGATGCTTTTTACTCAAATCGGGCATGACGTATGCCATGACCGTCGGCATCTCGACAGAGTCAGACATAAAGTAGGAAAATGCTTTCGACTGGGCAGGAACGAACGACTCAACAGCAGAAGCAACCTGTTGCAGCAGGTCAGAATGACACCCGGTGATCATAAGAAAATCTGTATTAGCTTTCACTGAACCTCCTTTGTCGTGACTAAACACACTGCCTGCGGGGGTCAATGAACAGATTAATACCAAGCCGCTTATGCACATTATTTTGTCTACGCGGGTTGGTGCAGTTTATTCCATTGAGACAACCGCACTTCCTGTTTTGTCAGCTAAACATAAATTTAATGAAATTTGAGTGATCCAACTTTCAAAAACTACACCAACCCTGTTTTTGGCTTATTTATTATTAGGTTAGCGCCATAGCGAAGGCCTTAAGCAAACATGGCTGTAAAATTAACTGACAAAGCGCAGCGTGTGGTTTATTGCTATGCTGCCGCCCACAACACCGTGGCGTTTATCTGCTGTTTTGGTCATCAGCAGATCCCCTGACAGCCATGCCTCACCACACTAACCACCTGCCTAAATTTTATTAAAAACAGATTGTTAGATGAAACAAAAGCAAACGCCACGGCAAAAAACACATATCAGCCCAGGCGTAACGGACTTGGTATTCCCGCGATTGAGGAACGGAAATATGGCCTGCTGTGAAGTGCTCTTAATTACGTAAATTTTTGCCCCAGGCACATGTAAACTTTTATGACTCCTTAATTTGTACTAGCACGGAGGATGAGCGTGACCGGCGCGCTTTTAGGGATAAACCTGCGGGCGACTGCGCGGTGTGAGTGCATAAAGACAATGGCTGAACGTATCCTCAGGGGGAGTCCGCCTCTCCCTATAAGTGAAATAAATGCAGTAAATGCAACACGTTAGAAAATATCGTCTACTATTAATAAGTCGGAATAGGCTGCAGGAGTGGTAATTATGCGTTGACGGCTTGCCCGACAATCAACTGGGTCCACACTGCATAAGGGATATAACCGGCAATGGATGCACATGAATTATCTGAAACGCTTACCACCATCAATGATTGCGCCTTTTCTGGTAACTGGTCGGAAGCACTCAACCTTGTGCGGCGGCTCACGGCATCCAGCAATGTTTTTTTTGTCATTCGGAACGTTGAAAAAGCGTCCGTCATCTATTCCCAACTTGCGACCAGCTTTCACTGTCCTTCCGAGGTGAGCTCCGACTTTTTGGCAAATATCGAGCGGGATCCATGGAATGCATGTATTGAGCAGGCGGCGGAAGGTGAAATATTACAGTCATCGGTAGCCATATCCCCGGACGGATCAGGCACCGCAGCTGGCAATAAAAATGATGCCGCGGCAATAAAGTCACATTGTTGTCTGGCCGCTGTTGTTTTTCGTGATCCTTTCTATGAGGCACTGTTAATCTGTTACCGGGACGACAAGGCGCCGGACTATTCGCCTGGCGATATTGCCAGCCTTGAGCTGCTCAGACCGCACTTTAAACAAGCCATCAAAACCTTTCTGACACTGGAGAAACATAAGCACGGATTATCAATCGCGCAAGCCGTAAACAATGCCAGTGAATGCGGGATAGTGGTGTGCAACAGCGTGTGTGAAATACTCTCTCTGAACGAAAAGGCCAGTCAGCTTATAGAGCAAAATGACGCGTTCTTATGTAACAGGCACTCGCTCAGCTTAAGGCAGGAATACTTAGATGGTACGTTAAAACAACGCGTAAGAGCCTGCATTAAAAACGGCGAGTCATATACGGACCGCGATATCTATGTGGAAACTGAAAGCAGAGACGATGTCGTCATCACAATCCTGCCTCTGGTCAATACCGAGGGTTCGGCCTCCAGCAAGCAAGCATGCATTATCAAAATCAATTCTATGTATCAGGTACGCTGGGATTCGATTGAACGTGAGTTCTGTTTAACCAACAAGGAGCGCCGTGTTGCCGAAATGATATTCGCCAAATACACGCCCGTTGAAATAGCAGAGCAACTCTCTGTGAGAACCAGCACGGCCCGCACCCATATCCAGAACCTTTATCAAAAGCTTAACGTCTCCTCTCAGGTGGAGCTGATGGCTAAAATTGCGTTATACGCCAGATGACGTCTGCCAGAATTTCACCGCCTTGTTATACGTCTTCGCTTGCGAGTGTTGCTACCTGTATGGCATCGGTGTAAACATATCGCCATAATGCAAGGACTGCGGCTGATGTTCAGCTGGTGAGTACCGGATTTTCGCGCCCTGATACAACGCTTCGGGAGTATGGGCGAGGGAAAAAGTCCTGCAGTACTTTTCGGTAAGTGCAGACGCCTTAGCCAGGCTGCAAAAACGGTTTCAGCAGGACCGGCAAACAAACGGGGATGCCAGTTTAGCGCCGCAGAGCGTTGCCAACTAACAACGCTTATATGCCATCAAAACCGTCTTTCTTTACAGGCTCACCACGCTTAAACGCTCTGTTTACTGTCATCCCGATGATCGTTTCCAGATACTTTGGTGGCAGCCCGTAGCCGGGCCTGACGCTTTTCACGTGCGCCGCGGTAACGACCTCCCCTGCCCCGATATCTTTTGCGAAATACAACGAGCGGCGAAACTGTACGTTACCCTGCTCGCTGGATTTACGCGCGTAATTTACTTCTCCCAGCGCCTGCCAGGCGGTCTTGGCATTGGTGCACAGTGCGGTCAGTTCAGGCTCTTCCAGTGAAAAGCTGTCATCCGGCCCGCCGCCGTTTCTGTCCAGGGTGACGTGTTTTTCGATGATACTCGCGCCAAGCGCCACACTGGCAATGGCGGTGGTGTTGTCGATGGTGTGATCGGATAATCCGATATGCACGCCATAACGGTCTTTCATATCCAGCAACGTGCGAAGGTTGTAGTCCTCAGGCGGCGCCGGGTAGCCACTCACGCAGTGCAGTACTGCCAGCTGTTTACAGCCGCCACGGTGCGCCGCATCAATGGCTTCTGCAATTTCCTCGGCATCGGCCATGCCGGTGGAAATAATCATTGGCTTACCGGTTTGTGCCACATACTTGATCAACGGCAGATCAATAGCCTCAAAGCTGGCAATCTTATACGCCGGCGCATTTAAATCCTCAAGCAGATCGACGGCGGTATGATCAAACGGCGAACTAAACATGGTGATGTCCTGACGCCTGGCGTACTCAAACAGCGGTTTGTGCCACTCCCAGGGTAAATGCGCGCCCTGATAAAGCTCATACAAGCTTTGTCCGTCCCACAGGCCACCTTTAATCATAAACTCAGGAGAGCGAACATCCATGGTAATGGTATCTGGCTTATAGGTTTGGATCTTCACCGCGTCTGCGCCCGCGCGCTTAGCCATATCTATGATCTTGTACGCGTTGTCTATGTTGCCGTTGTGGTTCGCTGACATCTCGGCAATGATGTACGGTGAAGAGTCGGTGCCGATTGCGCGGCCCGCTATCGTCAGAGGCTTCATTTTTACTCACTCTTTTTAAGATCTTTCGTGAAAAACGTCACGGGATCGCCCTGCACAAGGCCCTGCCCGGTCTTACAAAATCCGCATTTTTCATAAAATGCGATGGCGCGATGATTGTCATTTAACGCGTGCAAACGTAATTGTTTTATGCCCAGCGCGTCTTTTGCATACTGCGTCGCCACCTCCATCAGCGCCTTGCCCAGCCCCGGTATGTCCAGTTGCGGGTTTGCATAAAGCCCGAAACTGCATGCAGCGTGCGCGGTATCAATATCAACAAAATTCAGCGTACCGAGAATGCCGTCATCACTGCGCAGTATGAAGTATTGCCTGGTATTATCCTCAGCAAGTTTGCGCACAAAGGCCTGATGCTGTTCTGCCTGTATCGTTTCCTTGTTGTGCATCCACTTTCTGATATCCTCATGATTTCGCATCGCAAGTACATCAGACGAAGTCTGTCTGTCGAGGGCCGTATAATTGACCAGCTCGACCCGACCAAAACTATCCAGCTCAACAATCATACCGGAGTCCCAAGCATGGCGTTTACCACCCTGTCTGCGCCCTCTCCGTCGGTTACCTGCAGCGCGTTGTGTGAATACGCTTTAAACCAGGTGTTTGCCGTGCGCAGGTATTCGCTCACCTCAGCCGGGTTACCGGCCAGTTTAACAACGTGTTTCGCCGCCAGCGCCTGCGCAAGGTTTTTCTGGTTCTGTGCAATGACCACCTGAATGGTCGGCAAGCCAAGACAACACCGTTCCCACGTCGTGGCACCACTGGCACCAATGGCGAGATCGACCTCACACATGAGCTCCCCCATATTGCTAACGTTTGTCAGCACGCGGCATGTTACCTGAGACGTTTGCGCGACATCCTGAACGGCCGCCAGGTGCGGAGCGTGCGGGCCCATCACCACAATAATTTCCTGTAAACTGTCGAGGCTACACTGCGTCAGTTTTTCCAGGATCTGTCCGGTAATATTATCCTTATCGACCCCACCCATATTAATCATTAACCGGGCTACCTTGGTGGTAGTCTGTCTTCTGGCAATGGCAGCGCTGCGCAGTGTTTTGAATTCCGGGCGCAACAGGGTGAAGCGGGGTCCGGTCAGGATCTGACAGTCCGCCGGAACCCGGCGGGCATACTGCATTGGCGTGGCGCCGGCATTCTGGTCCACCAGCACATCGCAGTGATAGTGACGGTCAGCCAGATCATCAATTACCAGTACCGCCTCACATGCGGGTTTTATTTTATCGTGCCAGGTTCGGTCCAGCGCGTAATGATCGACAATCACCCAGGTGGGCTGCAATTTGTTGATAATTGCCTGTGATGCATCGGCATCCTGCGTCTGCGTGGCCCCTAGCCAGGAGGCGTAGTCATTGGTCTTTGCACCGGGGGCCTGGTCGTCATCGTCGGGTTTGGCCGCTAACGGGTATACCTCAAAGCCCTGCTGTTTAATTTCAGCAATCAGGTTGCCCGGGTGTTGCCGGGTGATGAAACTGACCGTTACGCCTCTTTTTTTCAGGGCATGGGCCAGCGTCAGACACCGCATCACATGGCCGGTGCCGATTTCAATGGATGCATCGGCGCGGATCACTGCCTTCAAGTGCGGTTATCCTGTGCTGCAATGGCGTCGAACATATATTCCGCGCGCGCCCAGTCATCATTGGTATCAATATCCTGCACCCGGTACGCGGGTAACAAATATGGGGCTGACTGCGGTGACAAAATAGGCCGGCCTGAGCGCCATGCATCTGCGGTCCCCCAGTAGAACTGTCCGGCATCGTGGTACATCTCTTCCAAATCCTGTGAGCGAGTGCTCACCAACTCTGGCGAAAGCATTTCTACACGCTGTTCACCGGAGATCCTGAGCGCTCGCTGAATAGGATACGGGTACTGTGCCACAGAGAAGCAATACTCGGCTGAGGCGCTGAGCAGTTGCGCCAGCGCCCCCTGAATATCGTCAGGCTGCAGGAAAGGGGCGGTCGCATAAATACAACAGGCTTCGCTGACAGCCCCATGGTGTTCGTCCATCCAGGCAATCGCATGCTGGATCACCGACGCCGTATCAGCATGATCATCGGAAAGTGCCGCTGGACGGATAAACGGCACCTCGGCGCCATGCGCTTTGGCAACGTCAGCAATTTCATTATCGTCGGTAGAAACAATGACGCGGTCAAAGCACGTCGAACGAAGTGCGGTCTCGATGGAATAGGCAATGATGGGTTGTCCGCGGAAGGCTTTTATATTTTTTCTGGGAATGCGTTTACTGCCGCCTCTGGCGGGAATAACACAAAGCCTCATACCAACACCTCTTTGAGCACCTCGACGACACGATCCTGCTCATCATCGGTCATCGCATAAAAAACAGGAATACTGATGCATCGGCGGTAGTAACGCTCCGCCTCCGGGAAGTCGCCTTCAGCAAACCCCATGCGCTGATAAAAGGGTTGCGTGTGTACCGGAATATAGTGCACGTTGACGCCGATATCGTTGGCTCTGAGCGCCTCAAAAATCGCCGCGCGGCCTTTACTGATCTTATCCAGATCCACCTGGATGGGATACAAATGTAACGCAGAATAGCTGTCCGGGCTCTGAAACGGCAAGATGAGTGGCAGCTCGGCTAACAGCCTGGCATAGCGCTGTTGCAGCGCATGCCGGCGCTCCACCATGGCATCAAGCCGCGTCATCTGGGCCACACCCAGCGCCGCCTGCATTTCCGTCATTCTGTAGTTATACCCCAGCTCAAGTTGTTGATAATACCAGTCACCATCGGCGGCCGTGGTCATACGCTCAGGTGCGCGTGTGATGCCGTGACTGCGGTAAAGCTGCATTTTCGCTGCCAGCTCAGATGAATTCGTGGTGGCCAGCCCACCTTCCGCCGTGGTGATGATTTTTACCGGATGAAAGCTGAATACGGTGATGTCCGAATACGCACAATTGCCCACCGGCTTATTCAGATAGCGACTGCCAATAGCGTGGGAGGCATCTTCGATAATGGCAAAACCGTATTGCTGGCTAAGCCGGTGAATTGTTTTCATGTCGCAGGACTGGCCTGCAAAATGGACAGGGATCACGACTTTGGGCAGTTTGCCCTGCTCGGCCGCTACAGCTAACTTTTGCTCAAGTTTGCTGGCGCACAGGTTGTAGGTGTGCGGATCAATATCCACAAAGTCGACACTCGCCCCGCAATAAACCGCGCAGTTAGCCGACGCAACAAAGGTGTTAGGCGTGGTCCAGACGCTATCGCCAGGGCCAACATCCAGGGCCAGGCAGGCAATATGCAGCGCGGAAGTTGCGCTGTTTACGGCTACCGCAGAAGCGGCATCGCAGTATGTAGCGACCGTTTCCTCAAACAGCGGCACCTGTGGCCCCTGGGTCAGGTAGTCAGACTGCAGTACCTCAAGTACCGCATCGATATCGGCCTGATTAATACTTTGCTTACCGTACGGGATCATCACTTCTCACCTTATGGATTTACCTCTTTTATCATTTCCAGCAGTTCAGCATGTGTCAGCCACTCTTCATTGTTTCCGGAATGGTACTCAAAGCCTTGCTGCACTGGCTTACCCGACTCACCCAATGCGTTTTTGGTAAAGTCAGACTTGTGGGCAAACTGGATGGTTGGACAAATCACGTAATGATCATCAAACTCCAGCGTAAGATGACTGTCATCGGCCGGGCACATGATTTCATGAAGTTTTTCGCCGGGACGTATGCCTACCACATTAAGATCAATATCCGGGGCAAGCGCTTTAGCCAGCTCCGTCATGTACATGGAAGGAATTTTCGGCACAAAGATTTCACCACCATTCATGCGCGCAAAGTTTTTCAGGACAAACTCGACACCCTGGCGCAATGTGATCATAAAGCGTGTCATCTCTTCATGGGTGATTGGCAGTTCGCTATGCCCCTTCTCCAACAGCTTTTTGAAACACGGCACCACCGAGCCCCGCGAGCCGATAACATTACCGTACCTCACTACAGCAAAACGGGTCTGCCTGCTACCCACCATATTGTTCGCCGCCACGAACAATTTATCTGACGCCAGCTTGGTCGCGCCGTATAAATTGATAGGGTTAGCGGCCTTGTCAGTAGACAGTGCAATGACCTTGGTTACTTCATTGGCCAGCGCCGCTTTAATGACATTCTCGGCACCATGGATGTTGGTTTTTATACACTCCATGGGATTATATTCCGCGGCCGGCACCTGCTTCATGGCAGCGGCATGTATAACGAAATCTACGCCTTCCATCGCCTCCATCAGCCTGGCGCCATCGCGCACATCGCCGATGAAGTAACGCATGCATTTATCATTGAACGTTTGCGCCATTTCATACTGCTTCAGCTCATCACGTGAGAATATGATTATTTTCTTTGGCGAGTATTTTTCCAGAATGATCTGTGTGTACTTTTTCCCGAACGAGCCTGTCCCACCAGTGATTAAAATAGATTTATTATCAAACATAATAAGCTCCGAATAAGAAGTCAGTGCGCCGGGCGATTCTGCTCATCTGCAGCCGGTCTATCGCACCTGCCCGATTAAGGTTATCGGCACCTTTGTGATTTTATTGACTTTGCTACATTTTTCGCAGCTTTTCCAGCGATGTATACCTTGCTGGCGGTCGTCAGCCCGTAGAGCTTAGAGTGCTTTTAAGCTTTTTTACATAAAACACAGCAGGCGTCTGAGTATGGCAATCAGTGTCGGGACTTTTGCTGCACGGTAGCGAAGAACACGTATGGACGCACAGCGCCGGAAAACAACCAGGCGTACGCACGCAATCCGGACCAGCGGCACTATTGGCAGAGAGTCGGAATAATAAGGTGTTACACGAAGAAAAAAGGAATCTTTAAAATGGTGCCCAGGGGCGGACTTGAACCGCCACGACCGTGAGGTCACTAGCACCTGAAGCTAGCGTGTCTACCAATTTCACCACCTGGGCAACAAGGACTGGCTGTTGGATTAGCCTGTCGCGTTGTGGGAGCGAAATTTACGCGGAGTCGGCCTGTTTGTCAACGCTGCCCGATGACTTTTTTCCTAATTTCTTACACTTTGCCACCCGAATGGATAAAAAGTCGTCAATGGTGACATTTTTCGTGCCGTTGTTGTATGCATGAAACTGGGCAAACCACAGCTGCAAGGTAGCCATGGCGTCATCCAGCGCATTGTGCGCGGGTGCCAGCGGCAGGTCCAGTCGCTGGCGGCAAACGGTCAGAGTGGCACTGTCAGGCGGTAGTACGTGATGCTGCTTTTTCAGTTGATACACCGCGTACTGCAGTGTGTCGAGTACCAATACATGATCAATACTGCGGCCGGTTGCCACCAGCGCGTTATTCAGTACCCCAATATCCAGCCTGGCATTATGAAACACCCATACATGAGTGTCCGCGAACGGCACTAAGGCATCCAGTACCTGGTTAATATGACAGCCTTCCGATATGGTTTCGGCGGTCAGCCCGTGGATCACCGGACTTTGCTCCAACGAACGGCTCGTTCGCACGACCTGATAAAACGCACTGTCGAGACTGATGGCGCCGGCTTGCCCCTCCACCCAGCCCACCGAGGTGATCCTGGATGTTTTGACATCCAGCGAGGTTAATTCCAGATCGATTGCCAGTAGTGGAATGTCCTCAATACGTTTCCCCTGCCACTTAGCAGGCAGTTGAGGCTCACCCGACAGCCACCGGTGCAGTATGGACATCACGCCCACTACCCCATTCCTCCTGAAAACGCCATGACTGCTGCCCGTTGTGAACGCTCGATGGCTTTAAACGCGGCTTTAAGCTGATGCTTTTCAATCGATGACAACTCACTGACAGAGACACGATTGTCGGTGACATTCTGGGTTAACTGGTGCCGCCAGCGAAGCCGGTTGAGAAACAACCAGATATCCCGCAAATTCTGACGGTCGCGGCTGGAAAGCCCTGAGTCCGCCGGCATATTGGCCAGGCGCGCCGGTGTCGATGGCACAGATACCCCGTTGGCCAGTGCATATATCCGCACCAGATTGTTGATAATGGCAACCGCATGCACTTTAAGATCAATACAGTCCTTTTTGCTATGCCCCTTCTCAAAGACAAATTTCTGAAACATAGAAAGCGGCACCGGGATATCGTTATTATGTCTGGCCAGCGCCGCCAGAAACATTTTTTGTTTCAGCAAGGGGGCGCGTGCCTGCTGCAACTGACGGAACAGGCTCAGGTCACCGGCTACGCCACGCACATCCAGGAAAATATTGAAGTGCATAATGGCGTCACTGGTGGGCGCGTTCACCCAGCCCTTTGCTTCCTCCACCGCCTCTTCAAGCGACAAGCGAAGCTGGGGATTACTGGCCATAATATTGCCATCGCATAATTTAATGCCGCATTTACCCAGTCCCTGACAGACATACCCTGCCATCTCGGCAAAGTACCCCGCCTGTTGGTCATTCGGCTTACCGGCCAGTAGCAGGCCATTATCCTGATCAGATCCCATGGTCTGATCTTCACGGGCCTGTGAGCCATACACCAGCCAGCAGTAACGCATAGGCGGTTTACCGTGTTCACGCTGAAAAAAATCAATCAGCTTACGGGTCATGATATCGGTAGCCTGCGACAACACTTTGCCGGCAATATCAAAGTCCCCTGCCCGTTTGGCGTGCGAGGAAAAGTAGTGCGGCAACTGCCATGACAGGCGAGTAAGTGCATACAAACTGTCGGCTTTCGCAAGCTCACCAATGATAAACAGCACGTTTCCGCGCTGGTGACGAATGACATCGGTGGCGGTAACCATACCAACAGGTTCACGGGTGGCCCGGTCAATCACAGGAAGGTGATGAATATTGCGTTCACTCATTAGCGACATGGCGTCGAACATGGTGCGATTATTCGCCACTTTGGCCGGATTTTTCGTCATGATGACAGACACAGGGCTGCTGACATCAACGCCCTGTGCAACCACACGCGAGCGCAGATCACGGTCTGTGACAATACCGGTTAACCGGTTGTTGCTGGTAATCAGTAGCGATGACACGCCTTTTTTCGTCATCAGTGCGGCCGCTTTCTGAATAGTAGTGGTGTCGCTAACGGATATCGGCGGTTTATCGATAACGTCCGACAACGCTTTGTACAGCCACATTGAGTTAGAATCCGTCACGGCCTGCGTTTGCAAGGCATTTTGCCGGCTGTTTTCAAAAAAGGTTTTTACCTCAGCATGCGCAAGAGCGTCGATGAATGCCTTACGAGTGAAACTGAATACCAGACCGGGCTTATCTACTTTCACCTGCAGGCTATAGTCCGTGTTGTCCATGACCGCAGGGTAATTGAAATACTCCCCGTCGCTCAGGTGACGTTCGGGTTCGTTACAGTCTTTAACTGAAAACTGGCCATTCTGGATAAGAAATACATGGTCTGCGTGCCGTTGTATCAGGTCATCGGCATTGTCGCCGGTGATATACAACAAAGAGGCGTGCTGACACAGTGCATGAAGTTGCCCGTCACTGAGCGTATCAAACGGGGCAGAAATAGTGAGGAAGTCTTTAACCTGTTGCGCCATCGCTGTCATCATTGCATTCCTCTGCTCGCAGTAAACAGGAAAGGCCCACTTAACGGTGGGCCTTGTTTTTCACTACCAATCCTTAGTGCGCTGAGGCTTCGCGGGCGCCTTTCGGATAGCGAATACTTTCGACCAGCTCCTGTATTTCCTGAGGCGCCTCGTCGGTCGCTTTGAAGACCAGGAAGGCCACTACAAAATTCACCATCATGCCCAGCGTACCTATGCCTTCCGGTGAAATCCCGAACCACCAGTTATCCGGGGTGTTCGCTGCCGGGTTCACAAACTTGAAGTAAATAATGTACGCCGCAGTGAACACAATACCTGACACCATGCCGGCAATTGCACCTTTATCGTTCATACGGGTTGAGAAGATCCCCATGATAATAGCCGGGAAGAAACTCGACGCCGCCAGACCAAAGGCGAAGGCCACTACCTGTGCCACAAACCCGGGCGGATTAATCCCGAAGTAACCGGCAATGATGATTGCCACCCCCGCCGCCAGACGGGCATAGAACAGCTCAGCTTTGTCGGTAATGTTTGGCATAAAGTTGCGCTTGAGCAGATCGTGTGACACCGACGTGGAGATAACCAGCAATAATCCCGCAGAGGTCGACAAGGCCGCGGCGACACCACCGGCTGCCACCAGCGCAATGACCCAGGCAGGCAGGTTGGCAATTTCCGGGTTGGCCAGCACCATGATGTCACGGTCAACTTTCATTTCATTGCGGCTCTGAGGATCATTGATATCACCGGCTGCATAGAACATTTTGCCGTCACCGTTCTTATCGTTGAACTCAATCAGACCGGTTTTCTCCCAGTTTTTAATCCAGGTAGGGGCGTCTGCATAGGAGGTTCCCTGCAAATCCGGGCCATTGATGGTTTCAATCATGTTTACCCGGCCAAACGACGCCAGCGCCGGCGCAGTTGTGTACAGGATCGCAATGAATACCAGCGCCCAGCCTGCCGATTTACGTGCATCGCGCACTCTGGGAACAGTAAAGAAGCGCACAATAACATGCGGCAGACCCGCGGTACCCACCATCAGTGCAAACGTAATGAAGAATACATCAATGGTACTTTTGGTCCCCGACGTATACTCGTTAAACCCAAGCTCTACCGACAGATTGTCGAGTTTTTCGAGCATATACATTCCCGAGCCATCAGCCAGTGTTGCCCCAAATGCGGTTTGCGGCAGGATATGCCCGGTCACCATCATCGAAATAAACACTACCGGCACCAGGTAAGCGAAAATCAGTACGCAGTATTGCGCGACCTGTGTGTAGGTAATGCCTTTCATGCCACCGAGCACCGTGTAGAAAAACACAATCGCCATGCCGATGATGACCCCGGCAACAATGTCGACTTCCAGGAAGCGGCTGAACACCACCCCGACACCACGCATCTGACCGGCAACATAGGTAAAGCACACAAAGATGGCACAGAATACCGCCACGGTGCGCGCGGTTTGTGAGTAGTAGCGGTCACCAATGAAATCCGGTACAGTAAATTTACCGAATTTACGTAGGTAGGGGGCGAGACACAGCGCCAGCAACACATAGCCGCCAGTCCAGCCCATCAGGTAAACGGCACCGTCATAACCCATAAATGAGATAAGCCCGGCCATTGAAATAAAGGACGCGGCGGACATC
Source organism: uncultured Alteromonas sp. (assembly GCA_964508695.1). Classification (GTDB taxonomy): domain Bacteria; phylum Pseudomonadota; class Gammaproteobacteria; order Enterobacterales; family Alteromonadaceae; genus Alteromonas. The sequence goes on along the minus strand of CAZDUT010000002.1, from coordinate 19,830 downwards.
CAGTCGGCTGCAGTTGCCATACCGTTGAGTACGGGGGGCACACCACCGCCGGCCACGTAAAACTCATTGGTTGACCCGGCGCGAGCCCAGATGGCAATGCCAATGTAGAGCGCGAATGAGGCGCCAACAATAATAAAGGTGAGTAATTGAACATCCATTGGCCTATTCCTCTTCTACGCCGTATTTTCTGTCCAGTGCATTCATTTTGGCCATGTAGACAAAGATGAGTACCACGAACACATATATCGCGCCTTGCTGCGCGAACCAGAATCCCAGTTTGAAGCCAAAGAACTGGATCGCGTTTAATGCATCTGCGAACAAGATCCCGGCGCCAAAAGAGACAACAAACCAAACAATTAAAAGCTTGGTAAGAAGAGACAGGTTCTCCTTCCAGTATGCTTTTTTGTCTTCCTCGTTTCTAAATGCCATCTTTCTAGTCCTCACTTAAGGTTAATAAGATGTTTTGTTTTTACATTTACCTAACAGGCGAGTTTTTTGGCAACAACCTGCTGTCTGTAACCAGCGGCGCTGAAACTACGACACCCAAACCCCTCGAAAATAGGCGTTCTGGATATACTCTAGTCCTGCCCCGGGGATTCACAAATGAGACCATGGTCGTAGGTTGAGATTTATCAGAGTGGGTATAATACAAACAACAATGTTAACAGAAGGTTACTAACATGGCGTTGGGGTGGGTCGCACTGGCCCTGATTTATCTGGTGGTGCTTTTTTATATTGCCAGCTGGGGCGATAAGAACTCGCCGACTGCCCGCTGGCTTACCTCACACCCCGTGGTCTACTCACTGGCGCTGGCCATTTACTGTACAGCCTGGACATACTTCGGCGCAGTCGGGCAGGCCAGCCGTGATACCTGGATATACCTGCCTATCATGCTCGGGCCAATTCTGGTGTATACCCTGGGCTACCGGTTCATTTATAAAATGACACTGGTCAGCAAGAAACAGCACATCACGACGATTTCGGACTTTATTGCCTCACGCTACGGCAAGCGTCAGATGGTGGGCTTACTGGTCACGGTGATTGCGCTGCTGGCCACCATCACCTATATCGCGTTGCAACTCAAAGCGATTGGTGCGACGTTCCAGCCGCTGACACAGCAACCTAACAGCGACGGTATTGTCATTGTCGCAACCGCCTTTATTGCGCTGTTTGCCATATTCTTTGGTACCAAGCATTCCGATGTCACCGAGTACCGGCGGGGCCTGATGCTGGCTATCGCATTTGAGTCTACGATCAAGCTCCTGGCGCTGGTGATGGTAGCACTGATTGGCTACCAGGCCTGGCAAGCTGCTGGGTTACCCTCCCCGGCTGACGGTGTGCAGGATACTGCCGATAAAACCGAGATGCTCAAAGACTTTTTCAGCCAGGAAGCGCTCAGCCAGTTCGGCTCGTTTACCTTTATCGCACAGACCATAATGGCCGCGGCCGCCGTCATCTGCCTGCCCCGTCAATTTCATGTGGCCATCATTGATAACCTTAGTCTTGGTCATCTGAAAACCGCACGCTGGCTCTTTCCTTTGTACCTGACCATCATTGCGATGGTGATCCCGGTGATTGCGGTGGCCGGGAAAGCGGCGTTTGGCGGTACCGGTATTGAGCCTGATGCGTACGTGTTATCACTGGCATTTCACTCTGACTCCGTCTTGCTGCAAGTCCTGGTGTTTGTTGGCGGCTTGTCGGCCGCGACTGCAATGATCATTGTTGCCACCTTAACGTTGAGCACCATGCTCACCAACGATGTGATTCTGCCGAGAATGTTCGCTATCAGGGAGCACGGACCACGCACCCAGAATATTGCCCCCAAAATCCGATTGATTCGACGTGTAGTGATTGGCTTTATTCTGCTGTTGGCGTTCCTGTATCAGCAGCAGATGACCGGCAGCCGTTCCCTGCACTCGATTGGCCTGATTGCCTTTTCACTGGTAATACAATTGCTACCGGCAATCGTTGGTGGCCTGTACTGGCGACGGGCACACGCCCATGGTGTGTATGCCGGTTTGCTGGCCGGTCTGGTGATCTGGTTTTTATGGCTGCTGATGCCGCTGGTCAGTGAAGATATCTCACGCATCGAACAAAGCGAGCTTATCAGTCAGGGGGCTATCATTAGTCTCACCGTTAATACCATGCTGTATATCGCGTTTTCACTGTTTGCCCCGCAACGGTTAATTGACCGCATCCAGGCCGAGGCATTTGTGTCGCCGGCGCAGGTCAGAGGTACGCCGCCGAAAAAGCATTTGGTCAGTGTCGCCGTTGCCGATCTTATTACCCTGCTGACCACCTTTATGGGAAAAGGCCGGTGCCAGCAGTTACTGGAGCAATATCAGCAACTCAATCACTGCAAGCTGTCTGAGAAAGACGTTCCTGACGCCCCGTTTCTGGCGTTCTGTGAGCGTGCCTTGGGCGGTGTAATCGGCGCTTCCAGTGCCAAAGCGCTAATCGACAGTGCCTTGCGTGGAAAGAAAATGGACTTTACCGAAGTCATTAATTTCTTTGACGACACTACCCAGGCAATGCAATTCAATATGACGGCCCTGCTCACCTCGCTGGAAAATATCGATCAGGGCATAAGCGTTATTGATAAGCACCTGAATCTGGTTGCCTGGAATAAACGTTACGCCACCCTTTACCCCTACCCGGATGATCTTCTGGCCGTGGGCACTCCTATCGAGAAGCTAATCCGATTTAACGCCGAGAACGGTGAGTTTGGTGTAATTAATGTCGAGGCGGAAATTGAAAAACGTCTGGAGCACCTTCGAAACGGCCGGCCTCACCGTTTCAAACGTCAGCGTACCGACGGACGAGTTATTGAGATGGTCGGGAATCCGCTGCCCGGCGGTGGCTTTGTCACAAGTTTCAGCGACATTACCGGCCATATTGAAATTCAGCAGGCACTCAAAGAGTCCAACATTGATTTGGAAGCTCGGGTTAAAAAGCGTACCGAAGAAGTGCATTCAATCAATGCCGAACTGCGACTGGAAATTGAACGCCGGATGGACATGGAAAAAGAGCTTATCCGTGCACGTCGCACGGCAGAGGATGCCAATGCCAGCAAAACCCGTTTTCTGGCGCTGGCCAGTCACGATGTCCTGCAGCCGCTTAATGCGGCCAAGCTGTATATCACCGCATTGCAGGAACAGGGCCTGCCTGAACCTATTACCGATATTGTGAAAAAGCTCAATCACAGCGTCAGCTCCAGTGAAACACTGATTGCCACTTTGCTGGACATTGCGCGACTTGATCAGGGGGAACTCAAACCCACACTGGAACCTGTTGAGCTTGTGGCACTGCTTACGCCGTTACTGGATGAAATGGCCATGCGCGCCAGTGACAAGGGGCTGGTATTACGCCACCGTATCCGCCCCTGCTGGGTACTTGCCGATAAAACCTTTTTATACCGAATTGTGCAAAATTTGGTGTCAAATGCAGTGAAATACACCGAAAAAGGCAAAGTTCTAGTCACCGCCCGGCCACGTGGAGACAGCGTTGATATTGCCGTCATGGACACCGGTATTGGCATAAGCGAACAGCAATCCTCGCTTATTTTCAGCGACTTTTACCGGGCGCAGGATTCCAAAGAGCACGGTATAGGTCTGGGACTCGCCGTAGTGCGACGTCTCACCGGACAGTTAAATACCAAGGTCAAGGTCAGCTCTGCGCTCAATAAGGGCAGCTGCTTTTCAGTGCGCCTACCGAAAACACAGCCTAAGCATGCCACTACCAGCAGTCCGGTGACGTCACGCAATACCTCGTTCAGTGGCCTGCGCGTGTTGTGTGTTGACGATCAGCAGGTCAACCTGGATGCCATGCAAACATTGCTGGAAAAGTGGGGCGTACAGGTTTACCTGGCCGAAAACTGGGACGACGCGATTGCCCAGGCAAGCAGTGTTTCACCACACATCGTGTTAATGGATTATCAGTTAAGTCATGATCCGCAACGCAACGGCCTGGCTTTGATTGATGAGATCCGCCAGCAGCTGAATGTGGTTGTACCGGCGGCGCTGGTCACCGCAACGCAGGATGAAAACCTGGTTGCACAATGCAAGGCGCAGGGGGTTAATTACCTGACCAAACCGTTGAAGCCGGCAAAGCTGCGCGCATTGTTACAGTCCATGAGCCGTTACATCCGTGGTGCAGCCTCTACCTAGGATTCGTTACCCGGTAGCGGCGGCTTTTCCTCAGCCGTCTTCTCTGTGACTTTCCCCATCGACGCCCAATGTGTTTTAGGGTTTAGCACCAAGGGCCGCGTGAGGATCAGGTTGTTTGGGTACAGTACGGTTTCGCGCTCGGTAGTTATGAGCCGCGTAACGAACAGGCCGAGATCAGCAATATACCCTTCAATGTAATTGTCACCTTCCACAATGCGCAAATAATTCCCGCGACGGTATGCCACATTGGTCAACAAAATAAAATACGCGGTGATATTACTGATGAGTGACCACTGGGCAAACAGTGCCACGCCGGTGAGTGTGATAATGGATGTGGATAATACCAGCAGGCCCGAGAAATCGATCCCCCAGACCAATAACACTAGCGCAAGCGTGATAACGCCAACCACGACACGTGCCGCAAACAGCCCTTTCAGGGCGCTCCCCGAGCGCAGTCGGGTGGCAGCAATATTTTTTTCGACCCGCGGGATCACCCAGCGTGTTACCAGTAAATAAAACAACAATGTCAGGCCTGACCAAACCAGATTTGTTGTGTAACCGGAAAGCCATATCAGCGCCTGATCTACCCACTCCATCACCTGTCCCCCTTCTTAACTACTACTTCCGACACCAGGTGTGCTGCCACAGATGTCTGTTCGATCCGCATTTTTACGCTTAACTTCTCGTTTCGACAAGAATTTTTTAACAGACGCACGCATCAGCTTAAGCTATATTTGAAATGACAGCGGCTGAGGATCCGCCTGGAAGATTCGGCCTCAACTGCTTTACTTTATCTTTACTCGCGCAACACTAAGGATATTTTTCCCCATGCGAATCGCCATACTTTCCCGTAACCCTAACCTCTATTCTACCCGTCGGCTTGTTGAAGCCGGGAAGGAACGCGGACATGATATCGAAGTCATCGACACCATGCATTGCTACATGGATATCACCAGTGCCCGTCCTTCTGTACGCTATAAAGGTAAACGGTTACCTTATTTTGATGCAGTAATCCCGCGCATTGGCGCCTCCGTCAGCTTCTACGGCACGTCGGTTGTGCGACAGTTTGAAATGACCGGCACCTACAGCCTGAACGAATCAGTCGCCATTAGCCGCTCGCGCGATAAGCTGCGCTCACTGCAACTATTGTCTCGCAAAGGGATTGGCATGCCTCGCACAGGGTTCGCCCACCACCCCGACAGAATTGACGACCTGATTAAAAATGTGGGTGGCGCGCCGGTTGTCATAAAATTACTGGAGGGCACCCAGGGGATTGGTGTGGTGCTGGCAGACACGCAAAAGGCCGCAGAATCGATTATTGAAGCGTTCATGGGACTCAACGCCAGTATTCTGGTACAGGAATTCATTAAGGAAGCCGGCGGCTCGGATATTCGCTGCTTTGTGGTCGGTGGCAAAGTTGTGGCCGCCATGAAACGTCAGGCGCCACCGGGGGAGTTTCGCTCTAACCTTCACCGTGGTGGACAGGCAAGCCTGGTCAGGCTTAGCCCGACCGAACGGAAAACCGCTGTCGATGCCGCCAAGACCATGGGACTGAACTGCTGTGGCGTGGATATTCTGCGCTCTAACCACGGGCCGGTAGTCATGGAAGTTAACTCTTCGCCAGGGCTCGAAGGTATTGAGTCAGCGACAAAGAAAGACGTCGCAGGGATAATCATCGATTTTATCGAGAAAAGCGCCAAGCCCAATAACACCAAAACAAAAGGAAAAGGTTAAGTGACACAGCAGGACCTGACGATTGCCGGTCAAACCATTAAGCCCGGCCAGTCAATGAAGGTAGAACTGGAAATGCCGCCGCTGTACACCACCACCAGCATGAGTATTCCGGTGTACGTGCGACGGGGTAAACGTGCCGGACCAATCATGTTTGTCAGTGCTGCGGTGCACGGTGACGAACTTAACGGTATTGAGATCGTCGGACGACTGATACGCTCCAAGGCCATCGAGAAATTGCGCGGCACGCTGATCGCAGTGCCAATGGTAAATGTGTACGGTGTACTCAATCAGTCGCGCTACCTGCCAGACCGGCGCGACCTGAACCGCAGTTTTCCGGGCAGTAAGAAGGGCTCACTGGCAGGTCGTCTGGCAAACCTGTTTTACACTGAAATCGTGTCGAAGTGCGATGTCGGCATCGATCTGCACACGGGCGCGATACACCGCAGTAATCTGCCACAAATTCGTGCGAACCTTGATGACAAGGACGTACTGGAGATGGCCAAGGCGTTTGGTGTTCCCGTGCTGCTGAATGCCGATATTCGCGATGGCTCACTGCGTCAGGCTGCCAGTGACAACGGGGTAAAAATTCTGCTGTATGAAGCAGGCCAGGCCCTGCGCTACGATGAGTTTTCTATTCGAGCCGGGGTTCGCGGTATTATTAATACCATGCGCCATTTGGGCATGTTGAACAAAAGCCGCAGCAAAGGTCACAATATCGATCGTTTTATTGCCCGTCAGAGCGGCTGGGTACGCGCGCCGGAGAGTGGCTTTGTGCGGCATATTGCCCAACTGGGCGATCATGTTTACAAGGGCGACCGCCTGGCCACCATTACCGACCCTTATGGCGAGGTGCTTACCACCATCACCGCCACCACTGAGGGGGTGGTGATTGGTAAACAAAATATTCCTCTGGCCCAGGAAGGTGAAGCCATTTACCACATTGCCTATTTTACCAAGCCGGACACTGTTGCCGAGCATGTTGAATTATTACAGGACAACCTGGTGTTAAGTGACCAGACTGTACCTGAGTTATAGCAAGGAGTCAGTCAGTGACAACATTGAACGGAAAGCGCGTCGTTGGCGCAATTGAACTTTGCGACCTGCCTTTTTTAAGCATCACAGACTTAAATGTGCGGGTCGATACCGGTGCGGCAACGTCATCGCTGCATGTTGATAATCTTGAGGAGTTCGAGAAGGACGGTGCTTTGTGGATCCGCTTTGACATCCACCCTGATATTCACAACGTGGACAAGGTGGTGCGGCGTGAATCGCCGGTGGCTGGACAAAAGCGGGTTAAGAGTTCTACCGCGACGCGCGAGCGCCGGTATGTCATCAATACACCGATCATTATGCAGGGCGAGCAATGGGATATCCAGCTCACACTGACCGACCGGTCTGAAATGACCTATTTAATGTTACTGGGTCGCGAAGCCATGAACGGCCGGTTTGTTGTTGATCCTGAGCACGAATACCTGCTCAAAACAGAAAGCTGACGGCAACGCTGGACAACTGTGCAAGGCATTGCGGGATCACAACTCAGGTCTGCTCAGCATGGCTTTGCCCAATCTCCTTGCCCAAGCCAGTGTGGCCCTGCGGCACAAATACCACGTTTCCCTGCCAGGGCTAAGGGCTCCGACGTCGTTGGCACCTGTGGGGCTTAGCTACTGAGTCGTATCGTAAAGCGGTTAGCTGGCGTGACTGCTTGCCGGGGGTTCGAGCTCAAGCTGTGAAGCAATTAGCACTGCCTGTGTACGATTGTTAATACCCAGTTTTTTAAAGATTGCGGTGACATGTGCTTTGACTGTCGCTTCAGCGATATCAAGGTTGTAGCCTATTTGCTTGTTTAGCAGGCCGTCACGCATGTAGCACAACACTTTATACTGAGAAGGAGTGAGACTGGATACCTTATCGGCGAGTTCTGAGAACGAGGCATCCACTTCTTCAATGTCTTCACTGACAGAGGCCGGTAACCAGATATCACCGTCGAGAATGGCATGTACCGCCTCAGCTATATCGCTGGAGCTGGCCGTCTTAGGGATGAACCCCAGCGCGCCAACGCCGACAATTTTAGAAATAATCGAGGCATCCTCGGTCCCCGACACCACTGCGACAGGCACATCAGGGTAGAGTTTACGGATATGCAGCAACCCGAAAAGATCGTTACTGCCCGGCATGTGCAAATCAAGTAACAGCAGGTCGATATCCTCACGTTCAAGAATATCGACCGTGGCTGTCAGATCACCGGCCTCGAGCAGGACCAGTTCAGGCAAAGACAATGACAGCGCCCCTCGTAAGGCATCCCGGTACAGCGGATGATCATCAGCAATCAACAGGGTGGTCATTGTCTCATCCTTTATTTATTCAGGCGTTCCTCAATGAGTGTATCAACAACCGATGGGTCCGCCAATGTTGACGTATCCCCTAGCTGATCATGCTCATTGGCGGCAATTTTGCGTAAAATGCGCCGCATAATTTTGCCCGAACGGGTTTTAGGCAGTCCACGTGACCACTTGATTTTATCCGGTGTTGCTATGGGGCTTAACTCCTGTCTGACCCAGTCGCGTAACTCCTTGGTCAGTTCGTCATTGGGCTCAACCCCCTCATTGGGCGTGACGTAAACATAAATTCCCTGCCCTTTGATGTCATGGGGATAGCCCACCACGGCGGCTTCCGCCACTTTGCTGTGCGCCACCAGCGCACTTTCAATTTCGGCCGTACCAAGCCGGTGTCCGGAGACATTCAATACATCATCGACCCGGCCCGTGATCCAGTAATAGCCGTCTTCATCCCGGCGCGCCCCGTCACCGGTAAAATAGACGCCTTTATAGGTACTAAAGTAGGTATTGATAAAGCGTTCGTGATCGCCATACACGGTTCGGGCCTGACTGGGCCAACTGTCGGTAATGACCAGGTTGCCTTCGGCTTCGCCGTTTAGTTCTGTCCCTTCTGAGTCATACAGGGCAGGCTTGATCCCAAAAAACGGGCGGGTAGCCGAGCCTGGTTTGAGGGTTGTCGCCCCCGGTAACGGCGTGATCATGATGCCACCGGTTTCAGTTTGCCACCAGGTATCCATAATCGGACAATTGTCCTGACCAATGACACGGTGATACCACTCCCACGCC
>CAZDUT010000002.1:0-10798 GCA_964508695.1 uncultured Alteromonas sp. | reverse complement strand
TAATCGGCTCTCCGACGGATCCCAGTAAGCGCAGTGAGGAAACATCACAGCCTTCCACCGGTTTATCGCCATGCGCCATCAGCGCACGAATAGCCGTTGGTGCAGTGTACAGGCTGTTCACCTGGTACTTTTCAATGACCTGGGCGATACGACGCACGTCAGGGTAGGTCGGTACACCTTCGAAAAATACCTGCGACGCGCCGTTGAGCATTGGCCCGTACACCATATAGCTGTGGCCGGTGATCCAGCCGACATCCGCAGAACACCAGTAGATATCGTCAGGCTGGTAATCGAACACGTACTTAAAGGTCATCGCGGTATACAGCAGGTAGCCGCCGGTGGTGTGCACCACCCCTTTTGGCGTACCTGTCGACCCAGAGGTATACAGGATAAACAGCGGATCTTCCGCGTTCATCTGCTCCGGCTCACACTGCGCCGAACATTCGTCTGTCAGCGATTCCCACCACACATCGACCGGCGCATTAAATGCGACATCCCCACCGGTTACCTTATGCACCACTACATGTTTAATAGACGGACAGGCGTTGTTAGCCAGCGCCTTGTCAACATTGGCTTTCAGCGGTATTGCCCGGCCTGAACGCCGGCCTTCATCGGCGGTAATAACCACCTTGGCAGAGCTATCATTAATGCGATCGGCAATCGCATTAGGAGAAAAGCCACCGAAGATAACAGAATGGACGGCACCAATTCGTGCACAGGCCAGCATGGCGTAGGCGGCCTGAGGTACCATCGGCATGTAAATAGCAACCCGGTCGCCCTTCTCAACCCCCAATTCTTTTAAGCCGTTTGCCAGCTTACAGACCTCGTAATGGAGTTGCTCATAGCTGATTTTTTCACTGTCTTCGGGGGAGTCGCCTTCCCAGAACAGCGCGGTTCTTTTGCCATGCTCTGCAAGGTGGCGATCGATACAATTGTAGCTGGCGTTAATCACGCCATCTTCAAACCATTTAATCGACACTTCACCCGGGCCAAAACTGGTGTTTTTGATGCTTGTCGGGGGAGTATACCAGTCCAGGCTGTCAGCATGCTTCGCCCAAAAGCCTTCGGGATCCTCAACGGACTCCTGATACATTTGCGTGTATTGTTCTTCAGTTAAATGCGTGATTTGCTTAATTTCTTCCGGTACAGGATATGTCTTAGTGGCAGTCATTTCCTGGTGCCTCCCATGTGTCATCAATTGAAGTCTGTATTTGTGTTATCCAATGTAGTCTTAATCACTCAAAGCAAAATGCGACTTTGGTCTTAACGTACTTACGACCTGCATCGCAGCCAGACACTCCCCCCAAGGCGCGCCTGGTCTACGGTGGCTTTTAAGATTCACTGCTTACTGGCTACCAGTGCATACTTACCGTTATCAGGTTATGATCGTAAAAAAGCAAAAATAACAATAACATCCATTGCCTTTTACGATCTTTTTAACGGCTAAGCACTGTACAGTGGGCGAAAACCAAAACGACCTACGACTTTGGTCTTACAGACCATCCGCTTATTGGCTTTTTTAGGTTTGTCAGCCAAATTTACGCTTACTAACAGTCCGTTTACACATTATTAACCTCATTACTGGAACAACGCAAATGATGAAAATGAACTTCAGACACACCACACTTGCCGTTGCGTTTGCGCTAGCCGGTGGCGCCACACAGGTGGCGCGTGCCGACATGCTGGCAGGTACCGACGTTAAATTTACCGGTTATGTCAAAGCCGACGCCATGGTCAGTAACTATTCAGAAGGGTCGCTGGGTGCCGGCAGTATCGGACGTGATTTTTATATTCCCTCACTGACCCCGGTGTCGGGTGCAGACGAAGGTGCACAGTTTGACTCGCATATCCGTCAGTCTCGCTTTCGCTTTACCACCAATACGCCGACAGACGAAGGCGACAGCATTACCGGTGTGCTTGAACTTGATTTCATCGTCACCAGCGGTGGCGACGAGCGGATCAGTAACTCTTATGTCCCGCGGGTTCGCCACGCTTTTCTGAAGTATAAGAACTGGCTGATCGGACAGACCTGGACCACCTTTATGGATGTGGGCTCGCTGCCGGAAACCCTCGATTTTATCGGCACCACTGACGGTATCTCTTTCGGCCGTCAAACCATGGTGCGCTACAGCAGTAACGGGTTTGAAATTGCCCTGGAGAATCCTGAGACGACGGTCACTCCTTACGGCGGCGGTGGCCGGATAGTGGCGGATGACAATGCCGTTCCCGACTTAATTGCGGCCTATACGTCCCAACAAGACTGGGGTTACGTAAAAGTTGCCGGTCTGGTGCGCCAGTTATCTTATGATGACGGTTCGGGTATTGATGCGGACGAAACGTCTTACGGTGTCGCGGTTTCCGGTAAATTTATGCTGGGTAACGGTGATGACATTCGCTTTATGGCCAATACCGGCTCAGGCATGGGCCGCTACGTGGCGCTAAACGCAACCAATGGCGCGGTGATCACCCCGGACGGCGATCTGGAAGCCATTGACTCTACCGGCTACGCCATTGCATACCGTCGTGTGTGGAGCGAAAAAATGCGCAGCAACTTCACATTCTCAGCCCTGGATATTGATAACGATGTTGCACTGACCGGAGATGGCGCAACGCAAAGCACCTACAGCACACGGGCAAACTTATTGTATTCCCCCACCAAAGCACTGACTGTCGGCGCCGAGTATACCTTTGCCAAGCGCGAGGTAGAGTCGGGGTTAGAAGGAGACATGAACCGCATTCAGCTTTCTGCTAAATACGCATTCTGAGTTTCCACGCAACAATGCCGCCCGGCCACAGCGGGCGGTAATGCCTCTCAAAACGGCGCTGGGTATTGTCTGAGAATGCCGTTAACCCTCTCAATAACATCATCGGCTAACGGTTCATTAAATGCTGCCAGGTTTTCCTGCAACTGCGCAGGCGTGGTAGCGCCAATAATGGTTGAGGTAACGCCCGGGACCTGGCGACACCAGCCCAGTGCGAGCTGAGCCGGCGTGATATGTTCATGAGCGGCAATATCCACATAGGCGCGCGTAGCCTCAGCTGCGAGGCTGGTATCGCGAAACAGGCCCTGGCGCTGCACATACGTCCAGCGTGAGCCGGCTGGTCGAGCGCCATCGAGATATTTGCCGGTCAGCATGCCCGTTGCCAGGGGAGACCAGGGCAGATAAGCAATGTGCTCAAGTTCGCATAACTCGATGAGATACGGCCAGTCTTTGGCGTGCAGTAAACTGAACTCGTTTTGAATCGATACCGGCGCCGGGACCCTCATTTCCTGACACAACCTCAGTAAGGTATGGATACCCCACGGCGTGTCGTCCGACAGGCCCCAGTAGCGAATTTTGCCGTCGTTAAGTGCTTGCTTTATACCCGACAGAATACTCCGCATTCCCTCGATCTCCTGCTCCCTGTCAATCTCGGCAGGTGAAAATTTTTCTGGCCACTGCTTACCGAAATGGGGCGTTTTTCGGTTCGGCCAGTGCAACTGATACACATCTATCGCGTGCAGTTGCAGACGTTTGAGTGAATCATCCAGCGCTCGGGTAAGTGTGGCCTGGGTAATTGGCTGGCCTTCGCGTATGTAATTCAGTCCGCTTCCGGCAACTTTGCTCATTATCACCAGCTCATCTCGCTGCGCTTTGTTACGCGCCAACCAGTTGCCCAAAATACGCTCCGTATCGCCATATGTCTGTGCATTGGGCGGTACCGGATACATTTCGGCCGTATCGACAAAATTGACCCCGGCATCCAGCGCCAGCGCCAGTTGTGCATCGGCATCAGCCTGCGTATTCTGAATCCCCCAGGTCATTGTCCCCAGACAGGCTTCTGAAACCGACAAGTCAGAACTGCCAAGCGTTACCCTTCGCATTATGTTTACCCCATCGTTATTAACTGCATGCATTGCGCATGATGCATATCGTCATGCTGCGCATCTGCGATTGCCCGGCATGGTCTGAGCGCGTCCCCTGACTTTATCATTTCATCCGCCAGCTTCGCGAGCGAATTAGATTTAGCCAGACCTGACACAACGAATGTAATCGACAGAGCCCGCTCCACGAAGAATGGCGGCAATCACCCGGTTTCTTCCGTGGCAGTAGGCGCCATTATCCACACAGAGTTTTTTATTATTCCACTACCGATACTGCCGATTTAAACTAAGATCAATGAACCTGCTGACAACACACGTCTGACAGTTTTTTTGCCAGCGACAGACGGTTTCCGAACATAAAGCTGAGCAACCTATGAGTAAACTACTTATTATGCTGTTTGCGGTCCTGTGTGTAACGGGCTGTTCACCGAAAGTAGGAAGTAAAGAATGGTGTGAGGATATGCGTGACAAAAAGAAAGGCAACTGGAGTGCCAATGAATCAATGAACTACGCCAAACACTGCATTTTTAATGAGCCTAAAGATGACTAGTGGCTAACCGCCCCCTTTTCACCGATGCGGGTTTTGGCTATGTCGGCCTGTACTGCGTTCACGAATGGTTGTCAGGGTTACTTTGGGGTTCGGGCGGTCGCTGCTCCCGCGCGGTTGTGACCATGTCCTGGTTGCGGGTTGAGTCCATCATTTTTGCCCGGTGATGCATAGCAACCTTCGCCAGAATAAGGGCAGTAACCGGTGCGGTGATCACTAAGAAAAGTGAAATCAGCAATTCGTGCAGCGTGACATAACCTTGATGGTGAGACATGTAAATCACCGAACTGATCAAAATACCGCCCAGACCAACCGTGGTCGCCTTGGTAGGACCATGAAGCCGACAGTAAATGTCTTTCAGGCGAAATAACCCGATTGAGCCTATCAGTACGAATGTGCCGCCGATCAATAACAACACTGACACCAGGACTTCTACCCAGAAACTCATAAATAACCCTATTCGATGATATCGCCGCGAAGCAAATATTTGCCAAACGCGACACTGCTGACAAACCCAAGCATGGCAATAAGTAACGCGGCCTCAAAATACAGCGACGTTCCCTGGTACATCCCATACAGCATTATCAGCGCAATACTGTTAATATACATGGTGTCCAGGGCCAGTACGCGGTCGACCAAATCCGGTCCGATTAACAGCCGCCACAGGTTAAGCACCAGCGCCAGGGCTATCATTACCCCGACGCAAATAATCACGGTTTCTAACATTGGAACATCTCCCTGATCGCTGACTCATACCGCTGCTTGATGAGCGATACAATTTCCTGCTCATCATCAGGCATATTAAGAACATGCACATACAGCCAGTTTTTGTCTTTCGACAACTCGGCGCTCACGGTGCCGGGTGTCATGGTAACGGTATTGGCTAGGACTGTGATCGGAAAATTGTCCTTAAGATCCAAGGGAACCGCCACAAACCCCGGCTTAATTCGGCGCATGGGACCCAACACCAGAATGGCGACCTGAACATTGGCAATAACTATGTCTCCCATCACCATAAACACGTAACGAAGTGCTTTGAGCGGACGTTTTATTTTGGGTTGTGGGATCTGCAGTGGCGCGCACAGTAAAGGGATAATAACCGCGAATACTGAACCCAGAATAATATGTCCCACGCTAACGCTTACGTTTAACATAAGCCAGACGACCAGCAGGAATAAACTGGTTCCAGGCCTGGGAAGCAGACGGGACAACAGACTCATTTTGCGCCTCCTTCTACCTGCATAGTAGCTATTGCGGCGCTGATATCATGCAGCTGTTGTGCAGCCTGGCCCGCATAATCGGTGACAGAAGCACCAAAGACAACAATCAGCGGAGAGGCAACGAGCAGCAACGAAACACCACTCACCTGCCAGTAAGACAATGACGCTTCGTCAGCTTTGTCACGTTCTCCAGCATGTCGCCAGAACAGGGTTGTTCCCGCTCTTGAGAGGGCGATAATGCTAAGCAGGCTGGAAATTAAGACTACTGGCCAGACCCAAATTTTTCCTGAGCCGCTGTCTGCAGATTGCAGAATAACTAACTTGCCAACAAACCCGGAAAACGGAGGTAACCCTGCAATGGCCATTGCCGCGACAAAAAACATGATGCCAAGCAGTGCAGGCTGCTCAACTTTTCTTGCAATCACAAACCGGTCGACAGCTTTTCCACGTTGTTGTGCAATCATATCAGCCACCAAGAATAATGCCGCCGAGACGAGGGTACTGTGGATCAGGTAATAAAAGCCAGCGGCGCTGGCCTCCGGGGTACCTATGGCAAATGCCATTAACAGTGTGCCCACCGACACGATGACCAGGTTGCCGGCCAGGCTTCTGAGGTGAGGGCTGGCCAGTACACCTATGGAGCCAATAATGACCGTGGCTATCGCGAGCGGCCATATCCAAGGCTGAATAAGGTTGCTTAAACCACCTGCCTGTTCGCCAAACACAACCGTGTACACTCGGAAAATACCGTACACTCCGACTTTTGTCATAATCGCAAAAAGCGCGGCAACAGGTGCGCTGGCAGCAGTGTAGGTTCGCGGTAGCCAGAAATGTAACGGCAAAATCGCCGCCTTTAAGCCAAAAACAATAAACAACAGCATACCACCCGCTTCAGCAATCACCTGCTCGCCGGCAGTCAGTGTGCTTATCTTCACCGACATATCCGCAATATTCAGTGTTCCGGTGGTGCCATACAGCGTGCCCAGTGCAAACAGAAACAGCGCCGACCCCACCAGGTTTAATATCACGTACTGCACATTCGCCAGCGTTTTATGTTTGCCCCCACCGTGCACCAGTAATGCGTAGGACGCGATAAGCAGTACTTCGAAAAATACAAACAGATTAAACAAATCGTGGGTAAGAAATGCGCCAGTGATCCCCATTATTTGGAATTGCATCAGGGGATGAAAGTATCGCCCCTCCCGGTCAGTGCCACCAAAAGCATACACGGTCGACGCCAGCCCCAAAAAGCCGGTGAGTAACACAAGGATAACCGCCAGTGGATCGGCAAACATGATAATGCCGAACGGGGCACGCCAGTCTCCAATGGCATACATGATTGAGCCGGAATCGTTAACGGCATCCATCAGCAAGATGCTAACGCAAAGGTGCAGCAGACACAGGATTGTGGCGCCGATCCGCCGGTTAACATAACGCTCAACACCGGCGAAGGGCGGCAACAATAATAGCAAGCCACCAAGTAACGGGACCAAAATAGGTAAAACAGGAAGATGCGTCATCATTTGATGCTGCCCCGGCGCGCTTCGCTGCTTTTAGGTGAGTCCGCAGGCTCCTTGCCATCGACATAGTCATTGCCTAAGTCCGCCCGCGCACGCATGGATAAAATGACAATGAACGCAATCATTGCGAAGCCAATCACAATAGCCGTAAGCACCAGCGCCTGTGGCAGTGGATCAGGATAGGTACCGGCCTCTCCAAGGATCGCCGCGCCGTCCAGACTCAGTCGTCCGCTCGAAAAAAGAAATAAATTTACCGCGTAGCCCAACATGATCAGTCCGACCACGACGGGAAACGTACGCGCTCGTAAACACAGAAAAATGCCGCTAAAAGTCATCACCCCCACACAAAGGGAATATATAAGCTCCATTACCCTTCTCCCACGGTTGGTCGGTGTTCAGTTGTCAGTTTACCCAGGTTTGCCAAGATCAATAAGGTAGCGCCTACGACGGTAAGATAAACGCCAAGATCGAATATGATGGCACTGGCAAGTTCGACCTTCCCTATCCCGGGAATATCAAAGTAATCAAACCACGATGTTAAGAAGGGTCGCCCGAAGAACCAGCTTCCTATACCGGTCAGTGCCGCCAGTAATACCCCCCATGCAATCAAATTTTGATAGTTGACCTTAAGCCGGGGTTTTATCCAGTCCACCCCATGGGCAATATACTGCTGAATAAGCGCCACCGACGTAACCAGACCTGCAATGAAACCGCCGCCGGGCATGTTATGTCCGCGAATAAAAATAAACGCCGACACCAGCAATGCAAGGGGGAGCAGACTTTGTGAAATCATCACCAGAATGGGCGGGTGCGCATCTTCAGACCACGGAATTCCTCGCTCGTTAGCGGAAGGCATCGCCAGGCGAATACGCGTCAGTAACTTAAATATGCCCAGTGCCGCTATGCCTAACACAGTGATCTCGCCAAGGGTATCAAACCCACGGAAATCAACCAGGATCACGTTAACCACATTGGTACCACCGCCCCCCGTTTTACTGTTTTCCAGAAAGAAATCGGAAATGCTATCCAGTGGCCGGGTGATGAGCGCATAATTTATGGTCGCGATAATCCCACCTAATATAGCGGCAATACTGACATCTCTGACAAGTCGCTTCGGCGAGGACTCCTCGGGTGTCTTTTGTGGCAGGAAAAACAGCGCCAGCATCAACAAAATAACCGTCACAATTTCTACCGCCAACTGAGTGAGCGCCAAATCAGGCGCAGAGAAACGTGCAAAGGCAACGGATACAATCAGACCGACGACGGACACCGTGATTAGCGCGACCATCCGTTTTTTGTGCAAAATAGCGGTAGCCACGGCACTGATGCACAAGAGTACTGCCAGGGTCATTTCAATGCCGTTAATCGGCTGATTGGCAACGCGCCCGGTGGCGCTGTTTAATTGCATTAATGGAATGGCGGTCATCACAATGACCAGGAGTAACATCACGCCCACGTAACGCTGTAACGACCCATTGGCCAGCGCATTATACAAGCGCGTGGCCTGTAATACGCCGCCCTGAACCAGGCCTTCAAACACGAGCTTCGCGTCGGTTTCTGCAAACTGTGACTGAAACCGGTAGAGCGGGTGACGATAGGCGTAAAGCAATACGCCGCCGAATATGGCAATCGCACTCATCAACAGGGGCAAATTGAACCCATGCCATATAGACAGACTATACGCGGGTAACGTATCGCCCGGGAGCACCGACGATGCCGAGGCGGCGAGCAGATCGCCGACCATATATTGCGGTAAAATGCCGACCAGTAAACAAAGTACAACTAACAACTCCACCGGCACTTTTACGAACCGCGGCGGCTCTTTAGGTGTTTTCGGCAGCTCTTCAGGCCGTTTGTTAAAAAAGACGTCATGGATAAAGCGCAGGGAATAGGCTACAGATAAGATGCCGCCAACCGTGGCCAGTACGGGGACCATCCAGGATAGCGAGCCGATGGTAACCTGATCGAGTGTTTCAGCAAAAAACATCTCTTTAGACAGGAAACCATTAAACAACGGAATGCCGGCCATGGATGCTGCAGCCACCATCGCAAGTGTAGCCGTGTGCGGCATATACATCCACAGGCCACTCAGCTTGCGCATATCGCGGGTACCCGCCTCGTGGTCAATAATACCAGAAGCCATAAACAGTGAAGCTTTGAAAACGGCATGGTTCATCACATGAAATAACGCCGCCACGGCGGCTAACTCAGTATTCATGCCGAGCAACAGAGTGATAAGACCTAAATGGCTGATGGTGGAATACGCCAGCAACCCTTTAAGATCATGCTTAAATAACGCTACATAAGCCCCTACCAGAAACGTTGCCAAGCCGGTCATGCTGACGACAAAAAACCACAACTCGGTACCGGCGAGCACCGGGTACAATAGCGCCATCAGAAAGATACCGGCTTTAACCATTGTCGCTGAGTGCAAGTACGCACTAACAGGTGTGGGCGCAGCCATGGCGTGCGGCAGCCAGAAATGAAAAGGAAATTGTGCGGACTTGGTAAATGCGCCAAATAACACTAACGATAGCACCACGGGGTACAGTGCATGCTCTCTCAGCATGTTACCGCTACTTAAGACAGCATTGAGATCGTAGCTGCCAACGATATCGCCAATTAGCAGTATGCCAGCCAGCAGTGCCAGTCCGCCGGCACCGGTAATCGTTAGCGCCATACGTGCGCCTTTGCGGGACTCAGACTTAAACGACCAGTAACTGATCAGCAAAAACGAGCTGATACTGGTGATTTCCCATGCCATCCATAGCTGCAGGAGGTTGTTCGCCAGCACAATCGAGAGCATGGCCGTCATAAACAAGATCAGGTAGGCATAAAACCGACCCAATGCCTTGTCATGAGCCAGATAATAGCGTGCATACAGTATGATCAGCAGTCCGATACCCAAAATGAGTAGCGCGAACAGCAGCGCCAGCCCATCAACACGCAGGGAAAGCGTTAAGCCAGCGGCAGGGATCCACGGTAGGTATTCGGAGACCGTGTTTCCCGCCAACACTGTCGGTATGAGTGATGCTATCTTAGCCAGCGCCAACGCTGGCGCGACCATCGTCATCCCCGTGCAGACGTTTTTACCGGCTCGCTGAGCCACCAGAGGTATGAGACAGCCTAAGAGCAGTAATACCGGGATCCAAAATAAGCTCAT
Organism: uncultured Alteromonas sp.; assembly: GCA_964508695.1. Taxonomy (GTDB): domain Bacteria; phylum Pseudomonadota; class Gammaproteobacteria; order Enterobacterales; family Alteromonadaceae; genus Alteromonas. The sequence goes on along the minus strand of CAZDUT010000002.1, from coordinate 483 downwards.
TAAGTAATACATTCCTCTTAAATTTTAGTTATGGTCTCTAGGGAATGGGGAAAATCGCCTTCAAAACAATAAGCTATTTCTACTACGTAAATCCAGTCTACATCGAATTAAAGCGCACCGTTATACGGGAGAGTTAGCTATGGCCCCCGGACAGACTGCACTGCTGTAATGGTGCAAGAAACATTAACTACGCTGCCCTTTCGGCAGAACGTAATGAATAGACGTATTTTTTGTTGTTCCTGTATATTACTGGTTTACTGGCTGATTGGATTGGCAATAGCAGCAGCTATTCACGGTTCATGAAGATATTTGGTGAAGAAAAATAGTTTGCCGGTTACTGCTATCAGACACACGTGGTGTGCCGGTTCATCGGATAATGGATTTAATGGTCAATCCGGACGCTGGTGTTCGCATTAACGACTGCTCGACAAGCAATAACAATTGTTGGTGGGTAGAAAGCACAACGACAGATACAAAAAAGGC
>CAZDUT010000001.1:0-48114 GCA_964508695.1 uncultured Alteromonas sp. | reverse complement strand
AAAGAACTGTACAACTATCAGCGCAATTCAAAAGTGTTTACTCTGCACGTTTAACTCAGGCTTGCTGATATACAACAGGCTGAGTAATGCCAGTGTGGCAATTTTGAATGCATCGCCAAAAGAGCCGGCGCCAAGCTCGGTCTGCCACATTTGAAATACGGCGCCACCGCCGACCATAAACAGTCCATACCACACTACGAGCACCAGAAAACAGCCAATTTCAGCCCATTTCGCGGAACTCTCAAACGCTTCAACTTTGTACCTGGCGTTTTTAAACAGCACTAATCCACCAAATACCGTTATCAGTCCCGCGGCCAGTTCCATGCAGCAGACAAAGTAAATGAGTGCCCAGGACACCGCAGTACTGTTAATGGTGGGAAATAAACTGTTGGGGTAATAATTGTGTTCCTGGTTGCTGACCACGTAGTGCAGTGCACTGTGAGCAGCTTCCATGTTCATCAGATTCTGCAGTACAAGTACGAGAGCGAAAAGACCAGTAATAAGTGCCAGCCCACTTTTTATATAGCGTCTGTGTAGCATTAATGACTCCTTGTTGATTATTTTATCCTTACTTCTGATCACGCAGGCCGTCATCGCATAGCGGCAGATAACTCACTACACTGGCTCCACGGAGTGTTCAAAATGTAGTCTAGCAATAGTGTTAAAAATCGCCAAACATGGCTAACTACCTAGAATCCTTAAAGTTAATGTTGACACTTGAGCTTTGGTTGTCCCTGCTACCCGTGGAGGGAACGAGATAGGTGATACTCAAAGGCCTGCGCAAAAGTGCGGGCAGGGCCTCCCCCCCTATTTTTGAAAAAGTAACCGGACTGAGGCAGGCTCATCAAAGAACATATTCAATGCTTAGCGCCGGATGAACAGACAACTCCGGCAATGCTGCAATGCTGCAATGCAAAGCTGTGACTTACGGGGGCAAAGGCTTGCATCTTTGCCTCGTGTTCGCTTTACTGGTAGGACCAGAGTCCAGGACATCGCTATGCAACAAGATATCTCTATTACCTGCAACGACGGCGTCTCTCTCGCCGCCACTCTCTATCTTCCCGAAGACCCCATTGCAGCCGTGATGATAGGCCCGGCTACCGGCATCCGCCGCCAGTTCTACACACACTTTGCCAGTTATCTGCATGACCAGGGATTTGCTGTGATCACTTACGACAATCGCGGCATCGGTGAGTCGTTGTCGGGCAGTGTTAAACGCTGTGACGCCAGTCTGGTCTGCTGGGGCGAAAAAGATATGCCTGCGGTACTAGATGAACTGCGCTCACGTTACCCTCAGTTACCCTGCTTCCTGGTAGGGCACAGCGCCGGCGGGCAACTGGTGGGCCTGATGCGCAATGCCGGGATGTTGACCGCAATGTGCAATTTTGGCAGTTCATCAGGTCGGCTGAGTAACATGCGGGCCGGTTATCTGCTGCCCGCGCATTTCTTTATGAATGTTTATATTCCACTTAATAACCTGTTGTTCGGCCACACCAAAGCACACCTCGTAGGAATGGGCGAGCCGCTGCCTAAGGGCGTCGCCAAGCAATGGCAACAATGGTGTAATGGTCAGGGCTACGTACAGACCGCCTTCGGGCGTGAAGTAAAAAACCATTATTACGACGCGATCCGCTTTCCGTCAAAATGGATTATTGCCGAGGATGACAACATTGCTAATCTGGCTAATGTGCACGACATGTTGCGTGTCTTCAAAAATATGAAGGCAGAGGTAGCGTGTCTGAAACCCGCCGATTACGGTCTCAAAGAAATCGGCCACATGGGCTTTTTCTCCCGCCGGAGCAAGGTGTTGTGGCCGCTGATTAGCGATTACCTTTCAACGTTTTTGTAACGGTATTACACGCCGGGCTTTTCATCACAGAAAGCCTGGTCAGGTCTGGATAGCCGGACCTGACCAAACATTGTCTTCTGACTCAGTCACCTTTCTCTGGCTGGCTAGTCTCACCTGCCGCTTTCAGCGCATTATCAATATCCGCCGCACTATGGCGATTTTCCAGCTGGCCATCTTCCCCCCAGGTACGGTTAACGATGCGTCCCCGGACCACGGCAGGCCGTGCGTCAATCATTTCAGCCCAGCGCTTTACATTTTCATAGTCATCCACCTGAAGGAATGTCGCCGCATCGTACAGACGCCCCAGGACCAAATTGCCGTACCACGGCCAAATGGCGATATCGGCAATGGAATACGTCTCGCCCGCCATATAGGTATTCACCGCCAGATGCTTATCCAGTACATCCAGCTGGCGTTTGGTTTCCATGGTAAAACGGTTGATAGGATATTCCATCGGATACGGCGCGTAGCTGTAAAAATGACCGAAGCCGCCTCCCACATAAGGCGCCGAGCCAACCTGCCAGAACAACCAGTTCATACACTGTGTTTTTGCCGCCAGCTCGTCCGGCACCAACATGCCAAATTTGTCAGCCAGGTATTGCAGAATTGAGCCTGACTCGAACAATGGCAACGCGGGAGACACACTGTGGTCAACCATTGCAGGGATTTTTGAATTAGGGTTTATCTCCACAAAGCCCGAATCGAACTGATCACCCTCGCCAATATCAATCAGCCAGGCGTCATATTGTGCGTCACTTACGCCGGCAGCCAACAGCTCTTCCAGCATTATCGTTACTTTCTGCCCATTAGGGGTGGCAAGCGAATAAAGCTGTAGCGGATGGTCGCCAATCGGTAGCGGCTTAACGTTTCGCGCGCCAGCATCAGGCCGGTTAGTACCGGAAAACTTGCTGCCGTCTTCTTTCTCCCATTTCCAGACGTCGGGAGGCGTGTACTGGGTGTCGTTACTCATCTTATCTCCTGCGCTGCCGTGCGAAACGCATGGCGTAATGTGATTATGCTTTCACCTAATGAATAAGACGCTATTGCGGACAGGATCATTTCCCTGGTGCGCAACACAACAATTTGCAGAAGTGGAATAAATAAGAAAAGGCGGACAGTCCGTTGCCCGCAAAGCATGAAGAATGGTTAAGGAAAAACCATGTTGCACAACGTATCTAACAACCTTTATGCCAATTATTCAAAAAACAATACTTTCAGAAACTTACATGATCACTTGCGGAATAATGGAAGCAGCATCATGCAACTCTGTTGCCGACAGGCAACAGGCAGCATGATAACGAACAAGCAGGATGGGGGATTTCGTAGTATTTTGCTCACGTGCAGGCGGAGCGGGCGTCAGACAGTGGGTCCGCGCGACCGCTATGCACAGTGACGCAATTGACAGACACAGACAAAAACGCCGGCAAATGTCGGCGTTTTTTCGCTTTATTATTAAATACTTACCCTTTTATATGGGCGATACTCCGGTTCCCAGAAATGGCGGTCGATGGCCGCCCGGAACGCCTCATCACTCATTTCCAGTGCTAACTCCTGCTCCATCGCGACTTTCCCCACTGCATAAGCAATCTCTTTGCTCAGTGCGGCAATACTGGTAAGCGGCGGTAACAAGGCGCCAGTGCCGGTATTTGCCAGAGGGGAAGCATTCGCCAGCGCCGTACTTGCCGCCATCAGCATCTCGTCGCTGATCAGTTTTGCTTTAGCCGCTACCACGCCCAAACCAATTCCCGGGAAGATGTAAGAGTTATTACATTGTGCAATAGGGTAGACATTGTCGCCGTACTCGACGGGCTTGAACGGGCTGCCGGTCGCGATAATGACATTGCCTTCGGTCCACTCGATGACCTGCTCGGGTCGCGCTTCTACCTGACGTGACGGATTACTCAGTGGGAAAATAATGGGGGTGTCACACTGCTGCGCCATGGCGCGTACCACCTGCTCAGTAAACAAGCCCGGCTGCCCTGACACCCCAATCAGAATATCCGGCTTGGCACAGTGCACCACATCCAGCAATGAGGGATAATCACCACTGTAACTCCAGTCTGCCAAATCGTCTTTACGCTGCCAGAGCTTCTGCTGGAAGTCACGCAGCTCTCCCATACCTTCCGTCAACAGCCCAAAGCGATCGACCATATATACCTGTCGACGCGCTGCCTGATCAGACATCCCTTCATGGGTCATTTGCTGGATCAGCATTTCCGCAATACCACAACCGGCAGAGCCCGCCCCAACAAACACCACTTTCATATCTGAGAGCTTCTGCGACCGCATCCGGCAGGCTGCCAGAATGGTCCCCAGAGTGACAGCTGCCGTCCCCTGAATGTCGTCGTTGAAGCAACATACATCATTGCGATAACGGTTCAGCAGTGGCATCGCATTGGGCTGTGCAAAATCCTCAAACTGGATCATGACATCTGGCCAGCGACGCTTCACAGCATTGATGAACATGTCGACAAACTCGTCATACTCTTCCTGGCTAATACGGGGGTGTCTGGCGCCCATATACATAGGATCATTCAGTAGTTTTTCGTTGTTGGTGCCCACATCCAGCATCACCGGCAATGTGTATGCCGGGCTGATGCCGCCACAGGCGGTGTACAGTGACAGCTTGCCGATGGGGATCCCCATGCCACCAATGCCCTGATCACCCAGGCCAAGAATACGCTCGCCGTCCGTGACAACGATTACCTTCACTTTACGTTTGGTGGCGTTGCGCACAATATCGTCTAACTGATGGCGTTCTTCCCACGACACAAACAGACCGCGAGAACTGCGGTAAATATCAGAAAACTGTTCGCAGGCATCCCCGACTGTCGGGGTATAGATAATCGGCATCATTTCATCGATGTGCTTTTGCACCAATCGATAAAACAGGGTTTCGTTGTTGTCCTGAATGGCCCTCAGATAGATGTGCTTGTTGAGCGCATCATCGAAGCTGCTGTACTGCATGTACGCTCGCTCGACCTGTTCTTCAATCGTCTCGTAGCGTGGCGGTAGCAGACCGGTTAAATTAAAGGCTGTCCGTTCTCTGGCAGTAAATGCACTGCCTTTATTCAGTAGTGGTGTTTCTAACAGTGAGGGTCCGGAATGCGGAATATAAAGATACCGGTTTGAATCGTCAGACATTGGGTTTCCGATTTTTTTGACTTAGACAAATATAGCCCCGATCTGCAGGGGTCTACTAAAAATGCGGGGCACACCCCGCATTTGTTTAAAATATTTCTTCTGGCTCAGGGGTAGTAGCATCGTCCTGGGCAGCTGGATCAACCACCTCATCGTCACGCACATAAACCGTTGGTTCAGTTCCCTGCAGGAAATACTCGAATAGTGTCGTATGGTCTGTCCGCCGGGTCAACTTACCACTGGTACGATCAATACGGACCCGGACAATATTATCGGGAACCGCGATGGGTGAATGAGGCTTATCATTCAGCGCAACCTGCATAAACCGTATCCACGCCGGCCCGGCAGCTTTTGCCCCATCCTCGCCGCCAATCATGGCATTGCCTATCCAGTTAAACTTCTCCGGATTACGGTTAATCAGATTCTGATTGCGGGTTGAGCGACCCAGTTGCCGGCCCATGTCATCGAACCCGACCCAGGCAGTAGCAACCAGATCCCGGTGGAAACCGCTAAACCAAGTATCGCGGGAATCGTTGGTCGTACCGGTTTTACCATGAATGTCTGTGCGCTCAAGTAAGTTGCGGGCACGCCATCCGGTGCCCAGCCAGTAAGTTTTATTATTCCAGCTACCGTTAGCGCGAACCGCAGTGCGCATCATTTCCGAAACCAGAAACGCATTTTGTGACGATATAACCTGTGGCGCTGACCGTTTTGCCGGGGTCTCACCGCGCGAAGATACCGTGGTACTGTCGAGTTCCTCGGCGAGCAGTCGTTCAATATCGACGTCGGTTTCAGTCTTGTCCTTGTCGCAGGGATCACATGCCCACACCGGCTCCGTTGCCCACAGCAGTTCATTGCTCTCATTGAGTACTTTATCAATATAGTGGGGCGTTACCAGAAAGCCGCCATTGGCAATCACCGAGAAGCCACGTACTACCTCAAGCGGCGTGTGCGAGCTGGATCCCAGGGAGACGGTTTCATCCAGTGGTATATCATCGCGATTAAAACCAAACTTGCTGATGTGTTCGACGGTTTGTTCCAGGCCGACACCACGCAGCAGGCGCACCGACACTACGTTTTTGGACTTGCCTAAGGCTTTTCGCATGCGGATCGGACCGTCGTACTCCGGCGGCGAGTTTTGTGGGCGCCAGGCGGTACCGGAAGCCTCATCCCAATGGTTGATGGGCGCATCGTTGACGATGGAAGCCAGCGTATAGCCATGCTCCAGTGCGCCAGAGTAAACAAACGGCTTAATGTTCGAGCCCACCTGACGCTCGGCCTGAGTGGCGCGGTTGAACTGACTTTCATAAAAGCTATAGCCACCGACGACGGCCTCGACAGCGCCATTTTGCGGGTTAAGTGCAATCAGTGCGCCGCTGACTTCCGGCAACTGGGCTAACCGCCACTGCTGTTGCTGGCGACGAATATAAATGACCGCACCTTCGCGTAAAATATCGGCTGCGACCTGAGGTTCATTGCCCTGGCGGTTATCGGTAATGTACTGGCGTGCCCAGTCAAGACCCTCCCAGCCAATCTGCCGCTCATTGCCGCCCGCATCAATAACCTGAATGCTTTGTTCTGCAACTTCCATAACCACAGCCGGAACCAGCGGGTGGTAGGCCGGCACATCGCCTAGCGCCTCACGTATTTCTGCTTTTTCGGGCGGTGTCTGGCGCTGTGTATCGGCAATGACGGTCGTTTGTGGTTTATCACTTCCCTTGTCTGACGCATTGTCAGCGTCTTTCGCGGGCTGGTTCCACAGATAGCCCAATGGGCCGCGGTAACCATGGCGTTCATCGTAATCGTGGAGGTTTCTCACCACCGCACGTTGCGCCGCCAGTTGTAATTCAGAAGACGCTGTTGCATACACCTGATAACCACCGGTTTCAGCCTCTTCCTTACCGTAAATTTCGACCATCTCGGTATGAATAAGATCGGCCAGATACGGGGCATCGACCTCAATTTCAGCACCGTGCTTGCGCGCAGTGACCGGTGCGGCAGCCGCCTCCTGTTGCTGCGCTTTCGTGATATAACCCTCATCGAGCATACGCAGCAAAACAACTCTGCGTCGCGCTACCGACTCCTCTGGTCCGCTGATGGGATTGAGTACCGAGGGCGCTTTCGGCAGGCCCGCAATGGTCGCGATTTGCGCCAGGGTGAGTTTATCCAGCGTGGTGCCGTAATACACCTGCGCTGCCGCACCAAATCCGAAGGCACGGTGGCCAAGCTCAATTTTATTAAGGTAAAGCTCGAGAATTTCGTCTTTGGACAACACCTGTTCCATGTGCCAGGCGATAAAAATTTCTTTGATTTTACGAATGTAGGTTTTTTCACGGGAAAGGAAAAAGCCGCGAGCCAGCTGCATTGTCAGCGTACTTGCGCCCTGACGTTTTTCGCCGGTCACCAACAAACTAATGGCCGCCCGGCCAATCCCAATCGGGTCAATACCATTGTGTTCGTAAAAGCGGCTATCTTCCGTGGCCAACACAGCCCGGATAAGTTCGACAGGTACATCCTCAAGTTTTACCGGGATCCGCCGTTTAACTCCATACTGAGAGATCAATTTTCCGTCCTGAGTATAGATGCGCATAGGCGTTTGCAGCCTCACATCCTTCAGAACAGTGACACTGGGTAGCTCGGGTTTGATATAAAAATAAATACCAACCAGCGTTGCGCCGCCGAAAATAACGCCGAGTAAAATTAGTAAAATGAGGGGTTTAAAGTACTTCACGAGATTAGATTACCAAGGCATCGTCGCCATTTATAACGTATATTTTCATACGTATGTGTTTTTAGTAGAACCCTATTAAGGCAAAAAGTTTTGTAACATTTTATGGTAGAGATTAAACAACCCATCAACCGGGGCATCATTAAATGAAGTCGCTGTTCAAAAAAAAGCTGCCGACTATTGTGGGCTTAGACATAGGCACGCGTCAAATAAAAGCCGTGTGGCTCGAACAGTCTGGAGACAAATATGTTCTTCAGGGCTTTGCCTGCGAGTCGATCAATAAAGTGGCGTTTAGCGAGCGTGAAATTAAAGACTATGAAGCTGTCAGTCTGGCGCTTAAAAAGATTCAAAACGCACTTAAAACCAAAGTGAAGCTTGCCAATGTCGCGGTCGCCGGCACCTCGGTGATTAGCAAAGTGGTATACATGGATCCGGATCAAAATGACTTTGAGCTGGAAAGCCAGATAGAGATTGAGGCAGACAGCCTTATTCCCTATCCGCTGGAAGAAGTTTATCTGGACTTCGAGGAACTGGGTCCAAGTGCAAACCATGCGGGCAAAGTTGACGTGCTGCTAACAGCCGCCCACAAGGATTTGGTAGAAAGCCGCCTGTTGCTTACCCGTGAAGCCAGTTTCGAACCCAAGATTGTCGACGTGGAAGGTTATGCACTGGGTAATGCCATCAACTTTTTCTACCCGCATAACGAAGACGACCAGGTGTGCTGTGTTAATGTCGGCGCGTCATTGCTGCAGGTCTGCGTATGGCAAAAAGGCAATGTGATTTATTCTAAAGAGCATGCTTTCGGCCTTAATTCGCTGCTAAACGATCTGGCAGCCATTCATATGATTGACACCGAAGATGCCGAACGTCAGTTACTTAACAACGAACTGCCGAGCAACTGGGTAGACGATACCCTGCCGATTTTTGCTGCCAACCTGCAACAGCATATCAACCGGGCACTGCAGATGTTTATTACGACGCACCATGCCAAGAAGCCTGAAAAGTTGCTGTTATGTGGTGGTGCAGCAACCATTGAGCCATTGGTAGATATTTTACGCCAGGACTTAAATATCGACATTGATGTCTTTAATCCGTTCAGCAACATGGATATTAACCCCAAACTCGACCAGCAGCACGTTGCCGAACTTGCACCGCAGTTAGCGATTGCGGCTGGCCTAGCTAGCAGGAGCTTTGTTTCATGGCACATATAAACCTGCTTCCCTGGCGCGAACAGCAACGCCAGTTCGATAAAAAGCAATATCTGGGTGGCCTGATTGCGGTGGCCGCACTGGTTGGACTGCTGTTCTGGTTTGTCGGTCAGGCGATCGATCAGCGCATTAGCAACCAGAAGTCACGAAACGCCTATCTGGATTCTGAGATCGTCAAGCTCGACGCACAAATTGCCGAAATTCAGAAGATAAAGGAAAACAAAAGTGCCATAGAACAACGCATGGCACTGATTGAGCAACTGCAGGTGAGCCGTAACGTGTCACCGATTGTGTTTGATGAACTCGCCAAAATCGTCCCGCCCGGCGTTGCCTTCACATCCATGCGCCGCACCGGCAATCTGATTGAAATAGACGGCACCAGCGACTCCAATAATCGCCTGTCGGACTTTATGCGTCAGCTTGAATCTTCTGAGGTATTTACCAGTGGTGAGTTGTCATCCATCGTGGCTGATCCTAACGGTGATAAGGCAGTGAGTGACTATACCATCCGCTTTAAAATCAGCCCTAAAGTGGCGCCCCTTAGCGCCAAACAGAGTGAAGGGGAGCAGCAATGAAGTTTGATGTTGCAAAACTCAAAGAACTCAACGAACTGGATTTCGAACAGGTCGCGATATGGCCGCACGAAGTTAAAATCGTTGTGGGTGCATTCGTGGCCATTCTGGTCGGTGCGCTCAGTTACTATTTGCTCATTAGCCCCAAGTTGCCGGTACTGGAACAAACGGAGCAACAGGAGCAGGAGCTCAAGCGACAGTTTGAAGCAAAATACCGTATAGCGGTAAACCTGGAAGCGTATGAAGAGCAGCTAGCCCGCATTGAGCAGGACTTTTCTTCGATGCTCAAAAGCCTGCCAACCAGTAATGAAACACCGGGCCTGTTGGATGACATTACCTATGTAGGTACCTCATCGGGCCTGAACTTCAAAGTGCTGAACTGGCAGCAAGAAATCCCGAAAGAATTTTATACTGAGTTGCCCATTGAGATGGAGGTTTCTGGCGGTTATCACAATATTGGTGAATTTATGTCGAAAGTGGCTGATTTACCGCGTATTGTTACGCTGCACGACTTTTCCATCCAGGGTGAGAAAGGTAACCTTGCTTTGCAGCTACAGGCCAAAACATACCGCGCGGTCAGCAGCAATCAGGTTAAAAAAGCGGAGGAAAGCCAATGAAGCTTATTCGCTTATCCGCTGTCCTTGCTGTTATGGGCACAGTGAGCGCTTGCTCACCGCAGTTAGGTGATTTACGTGCCTACACTGAACAGGTAAAACAGCAAACCCAGGTCAGTATTGAGCCTTACCCAGAGTTCGAGCAAAAACCGGCATTTGCGTACACAGCCAATGATTTACGCAGCCCGTTTGTACGGCCAAAGGAAAAAACCGCGCCTGTGAGTGTGAAGACACAGGCCAATTGCTTACAGCCGGACTTTTCGCGGCAAAAGCAGAAACTTGAAGGCTATGGTTTGGACGCCTTGCAGCTAACCGGTAACTTTAAGGCGCAGGGCACCCGCTATGCGCTTTTCCGGTCCAATGACGGCATGCTGCATAAAGCCACAGTAGGAAACAGAATCGGCTTATTTTACGGTAAAATAACTGCCATTGGTAATTCGTCGGTGACGATAGAGCAACTGCTTCCCGACGGAGCAGGATGCTGGCAACGCAAAGAAACTACGTTGACGGTTGCCTCGTCGACAGGAGAAAACGAGAATGTCTGAACGATATATTTTTAATAAAAAACTCAATCGAAACGGACGAAAGTGGTACTGGCTGGGAGGCTCGCTCCTTGCCCTGTTGCTTTTTAATGTCATCGCGGCCCCGGTTTCTGCTCAAACTGACGAGCCGGCCTTGTTTGATCCCCAGGATACTGAGAGTGCTTATGCCACTACGCTGACCAATATCGACTTTACCCGCGAAGCGGATGATACCGCCGTGACACTGGTAACGTTCGATAACGGTGCTCTTGATCCACAACTGATTGAGTCCCAGGGTGAATTGACCATCACACTGCCGGACACCGAGCTTGCTGAAGATCAATTGGTAGAACTCGATGTGGTGCAGTTTGCGACTCCGGTCACCAGCATTGAAACGTTCCAGGACGAAGAAGCGGCACGCATTGTTCTGCGATATGAAGGCGCGGTGTATGCCCGCCATAATGTTGAAGACAATACCCTGCGCATCGAAGTTGAGCCGATGAGCAGTGAAGAAGAAGCTGAGCTGGAAGAAGAGTCCAAATACACTGGCGACCCTATCTCTCTGGATTTCCAGGATGTACCTGTGCGCCAGGTCTTGCAAATTATTGCCCAGGTAAACGGGTTTAATCTGGTCACCACTGATACGGTCAGTGGCAACGTGACCATCAGTCTGTCCGGGGTTCCCTGGGACCAGGCGCTGGATATGATCCTGAAAGTAAAAGGCTTAGACAAGCGCCTTGACGGCAATATTCTGCTGGTCGCGCCCGCTGACGAGCTGGCTGCCCGAGAAACTCAGCAATTACAGTCTAAACAGCAGGTTACCAACCTGGCACCATTACGCACTGCCAATATCAGCGTTAATTATGCCAAAGCCAGCGAACTGGCCACCATCCTGAAATCAGAGGAAGGCGGCATACTCTCTGATCGCGGTTCCGTTACTGTTGATGACCGTACCAATACCATTCTTATTCGCGATAACCTTGAATCCATCGACGAGGCACGCGAAATGATTGCAGCACTGGATATACCGGTAAAGCAGGTGCTGATTGAAAGCCGTATGGTGACAGTGCTGGACAATGTCGACCAGGAGCTGGGTGTGCGCTGGGGATTCAGTGACCGCCAGGACAATAATGGTGTTTCCGGCTCTCTGGAAGGTGCTGACAGCATCGCCGGCGGTGTACTGCCCTCCATTGGCGACCGCCTGAACGTCAACTTGCCTGTATCTTCTGCCGCCGGTTCAATTGGTTTTCAGGTAGCCTCACTGGTTGACGGCACAATACTCGACCTGGAGCTTTCGGCACTGGAATCCGAAAATAAAGGTGAAATCATTGCCAGCCCGCGTATTACCGTTGCCAACCAGCAGGAAGCCTACATTGAGCAGGGTACTGAGATCCCTTACGTACAGGCGACATCCAGCGGCGCGACGTCAGTGGAGTTCAAAAAGGCGGTATTGAGCCTCAAGGTAACGCCGCACATTACGCCGGACAACCGCATCATTCTGGATTTGGTGGTTACCCAGGATACCCGGGGTGAAACTGTGTCAACCTCGACCGGTAATGCAGTGGCGATTGATACTCAGGAAATCAAAACGCAGGTGTTGGTAGAGAACGGTGAAACGGTTGTTCTGGGTGGAATATTCCAGCAGTCAAGCTCTGACGATGTATCCAAAGTACCTTTATTCGGTGACTTGCCGGTTGTCGGTGCGCTGTTCCGCAACAAGGCTCAATTACAACAAAAACGCGAGTTACTCATTTTTGTCACGCCGAAGGTGGTAACCGAAAAACTCTAATCCCCCACCAAACGGGAAAAGGCACGAACGGGCGGCAACGCGTGTTCGTGCCTTTTGCGTCTCTGGCACTAAACTGTCAATCAACCTTGGTTTTGTAACAGTTGCTGGTAGCCTGTGACATCGGTTCATACACGCTCAGGCCTGATATCTAACAGCGTGTCAGCAACACTCGCCCGTGATAGTTGTTGATGAATTGTTCGTGATAACCGGTAAAAAAAGATGACATTCAGAGTATTGCGGCGTTTCTTTCAACAAAACTTGCATCAGATTACTGTAAACTGAGATAATCCCGCTCTCGAAATTTAAGCGAGGTTAAAAAGTGGTGCTTATTAGAAGTGAAATAGGCACGAGTACTTGGGTAGACGGGTAATACAACGAACACTACCCCTAACATTATATAGTTGTGATTTAAGCGAATATGGCTGAAAAACGTAATATCTTTTTGGTTGGCCCAATGGGGGCTGGCAAAAGTACCATCGGCAGACATCTGGCAGATGAACTTCACCTGGACTTTTACGACTCGGATCAAGAAATTGAACGCCGCACAGGTGCGGATATCGCCTGGATCTTTGATCTCGAAGGTGAAGACGGGTTCCGCAAGCGCGAAGAAAACATCATCAACGAATTGACCGACAAGCAGGGAATTGTCCTGGCTACAGGTGGCGGGAGTGTGGTCAACAAAGCAGTGCGAAACCGCTTGTCCGCCCGGGGCATTGTTGTTTACTTGCAAACAACCATCGATAAACAGGTCGCACGTACGCAGCGCGACAAGCGTCGCCCCCTGTTGCAAACTGATAACCCTGAACAGGTGCTGCGCGACCTGGCCGATGAACGCAATCCAATGTATGAAGAGGTTGCCGACTATATTATAGAGACTGATGACCAGTCGGCGCGCGCAGTAGCGAGTCAAATCGTCAGCAAAATCGGAATTTTTTAAAAATATAAAGGAGCTACGCACATGGCTAATGTTACGGTGCAACTTCAGGAGCGTAGCTACCCTATCTATATTGAAGCCGGACTGCTCACGCAGCCCGGCTTTTTTTCTGAGTATATAAAAGGTCCGTTAGCGGTCATTGTCACCAACCCGACGGTGGCACCGCATTATCTGCAAAATGCCATTGATGCCTGCGGCGACTGTCGTGTGGAAATCATTGAAGTCGATGACGGTGAACGCTACAAGTCACTTGAAAGTTTTGAAATGATCATGACGCGGCTGCTTCAGATGAACGCAGCCCGCGATACCACGCTCATTGCATTGGGCGGCGGCGTCATTGGTGATCTGTGCGGTTTTGTCGCCGCGACCTACCAACGCGGTGTTCCCTTCATTCAGGTACCCACAACGTTACTCTCCCAGGTCGACAGTTCTGTGGGTGGCAAAACAGCAGTCAACCATCCGCTTGGCAAAAATATGATTGGTGCGTTTTATCAGCCACAGGCGGTGTTTATCGACACTTCCTCACTCGCCACGTTACCTGACCGTGAGTTTGCCGCGGGCATGGCCGAGGTAATTAAGTATGGCATCATCTACGACAGTGCGTTTTTCCAGTGGCTTGAAGGTGCAACACAGGCGCTGCTGGCGAAGGAGCCTGAGGCCATTGCTTACACTATCCGTCGGTGTTGTGAAATCAAAGCCGAGGTCGTTGCAAAAGACGAACGCGAAGGCGGATTACGTGCCATACTCAACCTGGGCCATACGTTTGGTCATGCCATTGAGGCCGAGCAAGGCTATGGAAACTGGTTACACGGCGAAGCGGTTGCGGCAGGGATGGTGCTGGCCTGCCTGTCAGCGGAGCAGCTTGGTTGGCTGGGATCGTCCGACACAGCGCGCGTCTGTCGCTTACTGGCCTCGTTTTCGTTACCGGTGTCAGGCCCTGAAAACATGACGAAAGACGATTACATCCGGCATATGGTGCACGATAAAAAGGTCGCGCAGGGACAAATGCGTTTCGTGATCCCTGAAGCGATTGGCAAAGCCGTAGTAACCGGTAAGGTTGATGATGCAATCTTATCGGCGGTATTGTCATAACATCGGCGAATCAAACGTACGCGACGAGGCCACATGCAAAACGAACTGCATGACAGACTGGAATATCTGGTCAATTATTCATCGCAGCTGATATTTGTCAGTGGCGACTCCATTGCAAACCAGCAGCGAACGCTGGAAACATTTGTTTATCAGCAAAACGATGATACTGAGATCGCGTACCTGACGGCGGATGCCAGTATGGATATCGCCGACTATCGCCGCCAACTCTGCCGTCAGTTACTGGGCCAGGTGGTAGGCAGCTTTGTTCGCCCGTTAAATGAATTATTGTCTGACCTAAATGCCCACGAAGGCCCGGTGCTCATCGCGATTACGCAGGCGCAACATATCCCGGATAACCTGCTACAGGAGTTGTGGGATCTGGTCCTGCAAAGCCGTTTTGCGGGCAATAAACAACATCTCAATGTTCTGTTGTTTGCCGACACGGCCTGGGCTGAGCGGGCTAAGCAGTGGCTCCCCTCGAAAAATACAGATACCCCTTTGCTCATCAGCAGTCAGTCGGTACACACCGAGAGCGGCGGCTCCGATCTCGATAAACTGATTGCGCGTCGTCGCGAGGAATTTCAGGCGCACCTTGCTAACCGTGCTTCAGCATCAGCCACCGTGCCCTCCAGTATGCTTTCCCGCCGCTGGTTTATACCATCTGTCATGGTGCTGTTTATTGTGATTTTTGGTTCACTTATCGCCTGGCAATACGGCAACGATATACACCGCCTGTTTACCCCTATTGATGGTGAAAACACACCGCAGCCAGACTCAGCACTGCCGGGCGAGGCCTTCAGTGAACTTTTTGAGGAGACGGAGTCGTCTGCCCCTGACAGCACCGTGGAATCAACACCCGCAAACACAACACCGCTACCGGATAAATCGCCATCTGAAACCTCGCTCGTGGCAAGCTGGCCTGACGCTGTGGGTGCGCTGGATGACAAGCGCAACACCGGGTTGACAACGCGGTCTGAAGTTGCAGAAGACGACGCAGCAAACGCAGAACCAACGGATGGTGCTGTTACGTTGGCCACGACGGCGCAGGAACAGTCCTCCCTACCAGCCACAGCGCAAGACACCATGGCTACTGAGGACAGTCAGGACAATGGTACAGACAATATAGATCAGGCATCACAAGTCTCGCAGCCAGGCACAGCGCAACCTGAAGCAGCCACAGATGCCAGCAGCGAGCAGAAGGCACTGATCACCGCACCTGACACATTGCTTGAGCAGGTCCGCGACGGCGATTTTTATATACAGATGGCCGGACTGTCAGATAAAACGCTCCTGTCACAGTTCATTGCGGACAATCAACTGGCCGAACTGACCCATGTTTACCGCACATTCCGTTACGGCGGCGACTGGTTTGTCGTGTTATTTCATCAGCCCTTTTCGACAAGCCAACAGGCCCGCGCAGCCATGCAACAACTGCCCGGTTATCAGGGGCGCAACGACGCCTTTGTTAAAAGTGGTGTGCAGATCCGTAGCGAAGTAATGAACACCGAGGCCCCGCCGCCATAGCCCCTGCCATGGCGGGGTCTTTGGTGCCGGATTACTGTGCGCGGCATGCGACAAACCTTCAGGCAGTGACAATACTCCGTTATTGCCGGTTGTCGAGATCGCCCTGGGCAGATACAATCACCCTTTAAGAGTCATTTCAGCGTTATTGGCGAGCAGTGATACGGCACTTCCCTCACGATTGATACGATCCGCTGAGTACGGGTACCCACCGCTTTCATTCTGTGCGGATACTTTACAAGCATGATGCAGAAAAAAAACCGGGCATTTTTGAAGTGGGCCGGTGGAAAGTACAGTTTAGTTGAGCAAATACAGGCGCGCCTTCCGCAAGCCAATAAGCTTATTGAACCCTTCGTCGGGGCGGGCTCGGTGTTTTTAAATACCAGCTACAAACGTTATTTGCTGAACGATATCAACCCGGATCTCATCAATCTCTATTCCCTGTTAAAAGTGCAGCCGGATGCACTTATCAATGACACCCGTCGCTTGTTTTGCGAGGAAAATAACGACGAAGCCCGCTATTACGCGCTTCGCGAAGAGTTCAACCAGACCGACGATGAATATTACCGCGCCGTATTGTTTGTTTACCTTAACCGCCACGGGTATAACGGATTGTGCCGCTACAGTTTAGGCGGCCGGTTTAACGTTCCCTTCGGTCGCTATCGGCGGCCTTATTTTCCCGAACAGGAAATGTTCACCTTTGCCGAAAAGGCCCAGCGTGCGACATTTACCTGCTTACCTTTTGAAAAAGTGTTTAGCCGAGCCCGTCGTGGCAACGTTATTTACTGTGATCCGCCTTATGCACCGATAAGCAAAACGGCAGCATTTACCAGCTATGCGTCTCGCGGCTTTGGTCAGCCTGCCCAGGAAAAGCTGGCTGAACTGGCGGGTCGTGCTGCCCGTCAGCGCGGTATCCCGGTATTAATTTCGAACCACGATTTGCCGCTGACCCGGTCACTGTATCAGGGCGCTGACTTCAGCATGCTCTCGGTAAAACGTTCAATCAGTCAAAATGGTGCCAAACGACAGCCTGTGGATGAAATTCTGGCATTCTTCCCACCGGTCAGTGAACATACCCTGCACCAACGTAAAAAACAGAAACGGGAACGGCAGCTTGCACGTTTGGCCAGCCGCCAAAAATCGCAGCGCACAGCGTGAGCACTGAAGATGTGTGTAACTCAGAAGTAAGCCCTAACCGGGCACAATAGCATTGACCAGCAGAACAAGTCCCAGCACAAACACTATCACGAACACCACGCCCACTATCAGATAGCGGACAGCTGAAACCTGGCTAAAATCGCGCTGGTAATTTTTTTGGCTTTGCACACCAAAGGCGCTGGCCAATACACTTCGGATCACGTCAAGTAATGAAGGCGAAGATGCTATCCAGCAACGCACAGGTTTTAACCGGCAGGTGTAGCAAGTTTGGATTGCCGCGTATCATGCTTGTAAAGCAATTCGAGCAAATCTAAGAAATGGAACTGATAGGACGCAGATTTTCCGGCAAGCCAGGAGAACCAGCTTACTTCGGTGACATCACCGTCACAAGTGGGCGATGGATAAGTAGTTATCGAAACAGTTGAAGCTGACTGCATATCCATTTGCGACTGCCAGTGACACTGCGATGCGGGCTGTTGTAGTGCAACCACTATAACTGCAGATGCAACAATGCTGCCTGCCAATGATAGTAGTTTGACGTCGTTTCTCATCCTGAGCTTCCTTCGCCGGTTAAAAACTAGCCACCTATAATAAACTAAATTTTTCGCACCACAAGCATCTGCTGAGAAATAATATCTCTTCACGCAGGAAACAGACCGGCGTAGCAGACCCCGGCACCGTCATGTCGAAAAGATGCCGGTCTTTTCCGCGAATGCCGTGTTGTGCACTGCGCATACAGTTGCATTCAGGGATGGCTATAAACTAAAAAGCCATACGCGCTTAACGCGTATGGCATGGATATGTATCAGGGAAGCGCTTACAGGTCGATATCGACGGCGTAAGAAACGACAAATTTAATTTCATCATTGTCATAGCCGCCCTGTGCCGCTGGCATGTCACCGTCCATGTCGGTCCCGGTTACTGCAAACGTAAAACCATCTTTGGCAATAGAGATCGCCCAGTCGTTGTAGCTGTCTGTCAGCCCGTTAAACGCCTCTGCAAAATCCCCCTCGTGATGGCCAACATGTAAACCAATTTCGGCACCGTTTTGCAAGGGTAGCGCGTAATCCAGCGAGATATACGACGCCTCACCAAAGCCAAAATCCTGGCCCGGCCCTTCGTCCGCTTCGGTATCCGCCAGCAAATACAGCGATGCAGTAAGGTTCATAAACCCAACCGAGCCATACACTTCGGAAAAGTCGAAGTTCGCCTCAGCGTCGTAGTTGTAATACAGATAACCGACATCATAAGAGATATCACCGACTTCACCGCTGTACCCTGCGTACAGATCATGCTCGTAGGAGTAAACATCATCAGCGCCATATTGCACGTTTGATGCCCAGGTTCCGGCATAAAACCCGCTGTCATGGGCGTAATCAATTCCGCCCTGTACCGCGGCCTCGTTAGTCGTTTGCGTAAGCCCTCGCCAAATGTAGTTATTGGTCACACTCACATTGGCCGACAGATCAGCCAAGGCGGGAGAGGCAGCAAGCAATGTCGATGACATTAGCGCTGATACCAGCAGCGTTTTTTTAAACGAGTTTTTCATGTGTGTTCTCCAGTTATTCAAACTTGTTGTTTATCTTTGAGTTTTTCTGTCTTTTTATGGTTTATGGAGAAGACTACGCAAGCTTAATGCCCACACCGTCCAAAATGCTCAAGACTGTCGAAAGACAAATAAGCCAATGAAACTATTGTGTTTTTTAATTGCGACAAACGACGAGCTGATGGGAATGCTGTAAACACTGACTAAAATTTGCACCAAAAACAGGCGGCCTCACCTTTTTGGCGCAGACCTGCCCCGTTGAATCCCCTTTGATGAACACTCCCTTCCCCACACAGCAGATGGCGGGTGCTGCTTCCTTCATCCGAGAGATTTAGGTACACTGCGCCCACGACTTCGCACCGTACGCAAGGACCCGTCATGGCTAACTACTTAATTGCTCCGTCCATTCTTTCTGCCGACTTCGCCAGACTCGGGGAGGAAGTAGACGCTGTCATGAAAGCCGGGGCCGATGTCATTCATTTCGATGTGATGGATAATCACTATGTACCGAACTTATCATTTGGTCCGATGATTTGTGAGGCGCTGCGCAACTATGGCGTTACCGCCCCCATTGATGTGCACCTGATGGTTAAGCCGGTAGACGATCTGATTGAGTCATTCGCTAAAGCAGGCGCCAGCTATATCAGTTTTCATCCGGAAGCATCAGAGCACGTCGATCGTTCGCTGCAACTTATCATCGATGCGGGGTGCAAGCCCGGTTTGGTATTAAACCCGGCGACACCGCTGCACTGTCTTGATCATGTCATGGATAAATTGCATCACATCTTGCTGATGTCAGTTAACCCCGGCTTCGGCGGTCAGTCATTCATTCCCGCGACGCTGGACAAAGTTCGCCAGGTAAAGCAGCGTGTTGTGGCCTCAGGGCGGAATATTCGTATTGAGGTTGACGGCGGCGTAAAGGTGGACAATATCCGCGATATCGCCGAGGCGGGCGCCGATATGTTCGTGGCTGGTTCGGCCATTTTTGGTCAGTCCGACTACGGCCAGGTCATTGCAGCAATGCGTAACGAGCTGGCAGCCTTAAGTCAGGCATAATTTTTAATTAAATAGCATTTACAGGTAATCAGAAATGAGTAACAAACCCGTTGTATTAAGTGGCTGTCAGCCGTCAGGACAACTTACCCTTGGTAATTATATGGGGGCGCTGAAGCAATGGGTTTCAATGCAGGCTGATCATGATTGCCTGTATATGCTGGTCGATTTGCACGCCATTACGGTACGTCAGAAGCCGGAGCAATTGCGTTCGGCATGTCTCGACGGACTGGCGCTCTATCTTGCCTGCGGAATTGATCCACAGAAAAGTACCTTGTTCGTGCAGTCACATGTTCCTGAGCATGCGCAACTGGCATGGGTATTAAATTGTTATGCGCAAATGGGCGAACTCAACCGCATGACGCAGTTTAAAGACAAGTCCGCGTCGAATATGAACAACGTGAATGTTGGTCTGTACAGTTATCCGGTCTTACAGGCTGCTGATATACTGCTATATCAGGCAGCGAAAGTTCCGGTTGGCGACGATCAGAAACAGCATCTTGAGTTGACCCGGGATATTGCCACACGCATGAACAATCTGTACGGCGACCTGTTTCACCTGCCTGACCCGGCTATTCCTGAGTTTGGTGCCCGGATCATGAGCCTTCAGGAGCCGGACAAGAAGATGTCGAAATCTGATACCAACCCTAATAACTTTATCGGCTTGCTTGAAGAGCCCAAAAAGGTCACCAAAAAAATAAAGCGGGCGGTGACCGACTCCGATGAGCAGGCACGCATTTACTTCGATCGTGATGAAAAGCCGGGTGTGTCTAACCTGCTAACCTTATTGTCCCTTGCGACCGGCAAGTCTGTCGACACGCTGGTCCCGGAATACGAGGATAAGATGTACGGACACTTAAAAGGGGATGTTGCCGACGCGGTGGTTGCGCTGATTGAGCCGATACAGGCACGCTACCATGCGCTGCGTGAAGATCAGGCTTACCTCGACAGCGTGATGAAAGCCGGCGCAGAAGGCGCCCGCGAGCGCGCAGCACAGACGCTACGCAAGGTTTATGACGCTGTAGGCTTTGTGGCCCGTCCATAACCAAGCACTAATCACAACAGGAAAACGCCGTGCTGTTGCTGATAGACAACTTCGACTCGTTTACGCACAACCTGGCACGTTACTTCACAGAACTCGGTGAAGACGTCAGGGTGGTGCGTAACAATGCGGTTACCCTCAACGACATCGCAGCGCTGTCACCAGACTACCTGGTTTTCTCTCCGGGCCCATGCACACCTGACGATGCAGGTATTACATTATCCGCCATTTCGCACTTTGCCGGTCAGATCCCGATGCTGGGTGTTTGCCTGGGTCATCAGGCAATTGGTCAGGTTTATGGTGCCCGGGTTATCCGCGCCCGGGACATTCTCCACGGTAAAACATCGCAGATAAGTCATCGCGGCGGCGGCGTGTTTGCCGGCCTGCCGGCCCCGTTCACGGCCACCCGCTACCACTCTCTGCTGCTTGAGGCGTCAAGTATTCCGACCAGCCTGCAGGTCGATGCCTGGCATACTGACCCGCAGGGCGAATTTGAAGTAATGGGTATCAGTCATGTGTCACAGCCAGTATGGGGGGTGCAATTTCACCCGGAGTCACTGTTGACTGAATGCGGCCACGATATACTGCGAAACTTTCTAGACCTGGCCAAAAACTATAAGCAAAGGTTTATTTTTAACAGATAATCATTCAATGTCTTTTCCTGTTGGCCGATAACTGGGTATCACTACCACTATGTACCGGTACACCTTTCGGTTAAGTCTGTACGTACATACCTAATACGATGTGAATGATTAAATGCTGTACGCTCAGCCGCACTATTATAATAAGAGCAGGAGATCCAACCACATGTCAGCCTCTGCGCCACCTCCTCCGGTCGGCGAACGATTTGATAATTTACTTATCTCGCCGCTGCGCGTGCACCAGATGCTTGGTAAACGTAGCCCGGGAGAAGTGGCGTTCGAAGAGTCAGAGCAAAGTGATGCACGCCGCGATTTACTGCGGGTTGAAAAAGTGGCCATTAAGAACAAGGCTGAACAAGCGAAGACTCATGCCAGTTTTCTTGATGCAGTAAGCAGTGAATTGCATGACCTTATTATTGCAGAAATTCAAAAAACCATTCAGTCCCCCAGTAATATATATACCCGGGTACTTGCGTTAAATGACGATGTCTCGGGCTTGCTGGATACGCTATCGGCCCGGGTGCCATCGGTTGCTAAAATCGAACCCTACGCCGCGGCTTTGCCATGGATGTTCGACGAGTTTATACAGACCGCCAACGCCCCGGCATTTCGCCGCAAAGACGCGCGCGGTCGGGTAATTGTGGTGGAATCATTGAAAACAGCGCTTAGCTTTTTAGGTGTTGAGAATCTGCGGCTGCTAGTCCCCTGGCTGGTGCTGAAGCGCACCTTACCGCAAATTACCGATCCTTACCCACAAATCAAACAAAAGCTACGTCAATATGCAACCGCTACGGCTGTGACGGCCCGCGAGCTGGCACAATTTTGCGAGGTAAAGCCCTACCATGCTTACACGCTGGGCATGTTAAGCAGTCTGGGAAACTGTGCACTGATCAGGTTGTACTTTCGCCTGTTTGATCAGGTACACCGCGAACAGTTGCTGGACGCGCAGCTCAGAAGGCAGCGGGATAAGCATGCGGCACTGTTACACATCAAACCGTCTGCCAATTATCTGATTGCTGCGCAGCAGGAATACGCTGACCGGCTTAGCGCAGATTTGTTCGAGCACATGCTGTTTAAACGCCTGGCAATCGCAGAGCCGATGCGCCGCTTTACTACTACGCTCAGCGTTGACCGCGGCTCGGCTGCTGACACGCTGAAACTGGCCCGCTGCTACACGAGGGTCAGGATGCTTCACCAGCACCGATGTATCGAAAAAGCCGAAGCGAAAGATGCACTGCGGGAGGCACAATTCCCTGCAGGCGCAATCGATGTGCTCAAAGCCAGAAATATCTTCGAGCTCCCGCTTAAAAGCGAGCCGGATCGCAACGCGTCGGCGTGTGCCCCACCGGCAGAACCAAAAACATAGCAATGTTCTGCCATGGGCCATACCGGCGAAATTTTCTACAGCATTGTCTGGTAGATATTCATTCATCCCGATTATTTTCTGCTTTTACCTGTCAACCGAAGCACCAGCCTTCTTTCTCGCCGGGTAACGAGACTCTGCTGCCTACCCTGCCTAGATAGTTATTCACTAAATCTGCAAAACAAGCCACAGACCGCGTATAACAAGGGCTGCAAACATACAGGCACAAGACAAAGCGATGAAAAAATGACATAATGTGCGCCAGTTTTGAATCAGATCTGCGCTGACTTGCGTATCGCACCAAGGTTAAACAGCGCCTAACCAGAGGTATTTAAGATGAATGTCGACCGCTCTACTTTTGATGACGTAATGGTTCCTAATTATAACCCCGCCAAGATGGTTCCAGTCCGTGGGGAAGGTTCTCGCGTCTGGGATCAGGACGGTGCTGAATACATTGATTTTGCTGGAGGCATTGCCGTAAACGCATTAGGCCATTGCCACCCCGAGCTGGTGAAAGTGCTGAACGAGCAAGGCAGCAAGTTATGGCATCTGAGCAACGTTTTTACCAATGAGCCGGCGCTTCGCCTGGCCAGTAAACTTACGCAGGCTACCTTCGCTGAACGCGTTTATTTCGCCAATTCCGGTGCTGAAGCCAATGAGGCTGCCCTTAAGCTGGCACGTCGCTGGGCACTGGAAGAGCACGGTGAAGACAAAAACCAGATCATTGCGTTTAATCGTGGTTTTCATGGCCGCACCTTCTTTACTGTCACCGTCGGTGGACAAGCCGCCTACTCTGAAGGATTTGGTCCTAAGCCAGGTGCTGTTGATCATTGTGATTACAACGACCTCGCCGCATTTGAAGCGATGATTTCTGACAAAACCTGTGCCGTGATGATGGAACCACTTCAGGGTGAAGGCGGCATCATTCCACCTGATGCAGACTTCGTGCGCGGCGTCCGGGAGCTTTGTGACAAACACAATGCACTGCTCATTTTTGATGAAGTGCAATCTGGCGTTGGGCGTACCGGTCATCTTTATGCGTACATGGGCCTGGACGTGACACCGGACATCATGACGACGGCCAAATCACTGGGCGGTGGTTTCCCTGTAGGTGCTATGCTGACGACCTCAGCAATTGCCCAGCACCTTAAGCCAGGTACTCACGGCAGCACTTACGGCGGCAACCCGCTGGCCTGCGCAGTCGCTGAGCGTGTGCTGGATATTATTAATCAGCCGGAAGTACTGGAAGGCGTACTGAAAAAAGAAGCACTGTTCCGCGAGCACCTCGAGCAGATTAATGAAAAATACAAAGTATTCAGCGAGGTTCGCGGTAAGGGCATGCTATTAGGCTGCGCGTTGAACGACGATTATCAGGGCCGTGCCAAAGAATTTATGGCTGCTGCTACCGAAGAAAACCTGATGTGTCTGGTGGCGGGTGCCAACGTTATCCGTTTTGCACCCTCCTTGGTGATCCCGGACGAAGACATTAAAGAAGGTCTGTCTCGCTTTGAGCGTGCCGTAGCGAAAATTGTCAACGCTTAACACCTCTAACGAGACGGGAACGCGATTATGAATGTTATTCGCCCTATCACTGCTGCGGATTATGCGTCGCTGTATGATATCGCAGAAGAGTCCGGCATTGGCTTTACGTCATTGCCGGTAAACGAAGAATTGCTTCGTAATAAAATCGAGCGCGCAGAAACCTCGTTTACCAAACCGAATGTCACCAAGCCGGGGGATGAGTCTTACCTGTTTGTGATGGAAAATACTGCAACCGGTCAGGTGGTCGGTACCAGTGGTATCGAGGCCGCAGTTGGCTTGGATGATGCGTTTTATCATTACCATGTTGGCAAGGTCGTACATGCCTCGCGTGAGCTGAAAGTGCATAACACCGTAGAGATCCTGACGTTTTGTAATGACTACACCGGCGTCACGGAAATTTGTACCTTGTTTTTACGCGAGATGGCCCGCGGCGGTATCAACGGACGCTTTTTGTCCAAGGTACGTTTCCTGTTTATGATGGAACACCGGGAGCGCTTTTCAGAGACAGTGATTGCTGAGATGCGCGGTGTCAGTAATGAAGATGGCAGTTCGCCATTCTGGGAATGGCTGGAAGAGCACTTTTTCTCCATGGACTTTCCCACCGCGGACTACATGACCGGAATTGGTAAAAAGGTGTTCATTGCTGAGCTGATGCCTAAATACCCGATCTACGTAAACCTGTTAAGCGAGAAAGCGCAGGCGGTGATCGGTCAGGTCCATCAAAAAACCCGTCCGGCATTGCAGCTTCTGCAGGAAGAAGGCTTTAGCTGCCGCGGTTATGTCGATATTTTTGATGCAGGCCCCACGGTAGAAGCTAACCTCAGCCACGTACGCACCGCTCAGGCAAGCCGAAAACTGCCCGTTGTCATTGATGATCAGACGGCAGCTCAGGGCCAAAGCCATTACATCATCAATACCTCGGTGAAAGATTTTCGCGCCGTCGCCACAGAGATGGCAGTCAGTGAAGAACAACAGGTTGCTGTTCTTTCACGCCAGGCCGCTGCAGCACTGAATGTCAGCGAAGGGGAATCGGTGCGCTTTGCGCCGGTTAAATTCAGAGACTAACGACAGGAAATTACATGCAAACGACACATTTTATCAACGGTGAATGGGTGGCCGGCGAAGGTCACGCAATTGCGTCTGTCGATCCCGCAAAAAACGTCACTGTCTGGGAAGGCAAATCAGCCACCCAGCAACAGGTCGATGCTGCAGTGAGTGCAGCGCGTAACGCTGCACCGGCGTGGTCAGCAATGACCGCAGAAGAGCGCCTCGCCATCATCAAAGTGTACGGTGAAGTGCTGGCTGAAGCCAAAGACCACATGGCCAAGGCTATCGCTCGCGAGACCGGTAAACCAGAATGGGAAACGGCCACGGAAGTGGGTGCCATGATGGGCAAAATTGGTATTTCAGAGCGCGCCTACAATGAGCGCACGGGTGTGGTCGAGAATGACGTGCCCGTGGGTAAAGCGTTTATCCGCCATAAACCCCATGGTGTGGTTGCGGTATTTGGACCGTACAATCTGCCCTGCCACCTGCCAAATGGCCATATTGTGCCTGCGCTGCTGGCCGGCAATACCGTCATCTTCAAGCCCAGCGATCTGACCCCTATGGTCGCAGAAGAGATGATTAAGCTCTGGGAAAAAGCCGGGTTACCAAAGGGTGTGATTAATCTGGTACAAGGTGAAGTGGAAACCGGTAAAGCACTGGCTTCTCACCCGGGTATTGATGGACTGTTTTTCACCGGCAGTTCGCGCACCGGTAAGATCCTGCACGAACAGTTCGCCGGTCATCCCGGCAAGATTCTGGCATTGGAAATGGGTGGCAACAACCCGCTTATCGTTAAGGATGCGGAAGACCTGGACGCGGTGGTACATGACATCGTGCACTCTGCTTTTATCACGACCGGTCAGCGCTGCACATGTGCTCGCCGTCTGTTCCTGCCGGCCGGCGAAGCGGGTGATAAAATCATGACCCGTCTTATTGAAGTCAGCAAGGCCATTAAAGTGGGTGACTACGATGCCGAAGATCAACCGTTTATGGGCGCTATGATATCAGCAAAAGCCGCCAGCATGATGGTTGATGCCCAGACAGAGCTCGAGAAAGCCGGCGGCAACGTTTTGCTGCGCCTCGAGCAGGCCGATAAGGATAAGGGGTTTGTTACACCAGGTATCATTGATGTCACTGACATGCTGGATTCGCTACCCGATGAAGAACATTTCGGGCCACTGCTCAAGGTGATTCGATATTCAGATTTTGATGTGGCGATTGCCGAAGCCAACAATACCCGTTATGGGTTGTCGGCTGGCTTTCTGGGTGATAATGAAGACGACTATAAGTACTTCTTCCAGCGTATTCGCGCCGGTATCGTTAACTGGAACCGTCCAATCACCGGCGCCAGCAGTGCAGCCCCCTTTGGCGGGATTGGTGAAAGCGGCAACCACCGCGCCAGTGCGTTTTACGCCGCCGATTACTGTGCGTACCCGGTTGCCTCGGTTGAATTAGATAAAGTAACGTTACCAGGCAAGTTAAGCCCTGGCCTGTCACTTTAATTACGCAAGGATTAGTCTGACATGCACAATAATATCGATACACTGTTTGATCATCTGTGGGACGATTACGTCAGTATCACGCCTTCGGCGCATAAAGTGCACAAGCTGTTGCTTGGCGAAGAGAGCAGTGACGAAATCGTCAATGACCACGTGGCCTTTCGGACGTTTAACCTGGACAAAACGTCGCTGGACAAGCTGGCTGCCCACTTTCTGGCGCTAGGTTATGAAGAGAAGGGCGATTACAACTTTGAAGCCAAGAAATTGGATGCCAAGCATTTTGAGCACCCCGATGACACTAAGCCAAAAGTGTTTATCAGTGAGCTTCGTGTGGAAGAGCTAACCGAGCAGTCTCAGGCAATCATCCATAAGCTGGTTGCACAAATGGACGCTGATGCTGTTACAGCAGATAACTTCCTGTATTCCGGTCGCCACTGGGACGTCAGCAAGCAAGAATACGATATTCTCATTGAAGAGTCTGAGTATGCCGCCTGGTTAGCCGCCTGGGGCTTTCGTGCCAATCACTTCACAGTGAGCGTGAATTACCTTGGCCAAACCAACGAACTGGCCGAAGTGAATACGCTGCTCAAAGAAGCGGGCTTTGTGCTCAATACGTCTGGCGGCGAAATCAAGGGTGGCCCCGACGTGTATCTGGCGCAGTCCTCAACCATGGCCGATCGTGCTGAGGTCAGCTTCAGTGATGAAACGGTAGCAATCCCCAGCTGCTTCTACGAGTTCGCCCAGCGCTATGAAATGCCTGATGGCAAGCTGTACAAAGGTTTTGTTGCCGCCTCTGCGGACAAAATTTTCGAAAGTACCAATTCAAAGTAAACGCTGTATAAAATCCAAAAAGGGCGCCCTGTGGCGCCCTTTTTTATAAGTCTGTGAATCGGTCATCGCTTACAGAGAATGGTTGGTAATCGCCTGCTAGCCAGTCACCTGAATACTGAATTCATAGGTATGAGGCTGGCTTGTCTGAATGGTCTCACGGGTGATCGCACAGTTATAAAAGTCTGCGGCACCGTCCAACAGGCCTTCGGCCAGCGCATAGAGCTCACGCTTGGAGTGGTACCGCATACGCATGGCATTGTCAGTACGCGACAATACGGTAAAACGCGGTAAATCGGCATCGGGGTAAAGCTTGCGCACTTGCTCATGGATATCGCTGTCAAGATACTCCAGCATTTCCAGCAAACTTTCTTTACCGGCCAGTACCTGACCATGATCTTCTCTGAGTTGCCCAAACAGGTAATAGCCAAAGTCATGCAGCAACTCATCGGCGGACTTGCCGGTTTTCTCAACCAGCACACTGAGCAGCTTTTCCATCTCCTCATACGGATAATTGCCTTCTGCCCTGAAAGCACCGTCATGTTCCAGGTTTGCCGCGGTAATCACTTCATCAGCAAACTCCGGAGAGGCTTTCTCTCTAAGCATGTCAATTAACGAGGTAAATACTATGCCCAGCATACACGCATTCCTTCTTACTTTGCCCCTATCAAGACTAGCGTAACCTGGTCAGTATCGGTACTCACCCGCTTATCGTTAGTCATTGGGCTCGTCAGGCGCAGATAGCTGTTCGTTGGTTGCCTCAACCTCAACACTGTCTACACGTTGCAGTCCCCGGGGCAGTTTATTCCCGCGTCGGCCACGCTCACCACGATAATGCTCAAGATCCGCGGCGCTCAGGGTCATACTGCGCTTACCGGCGGTGAGCTTGATCGCTGCCCCATCAGGGACCACCTCAAGCAGCTTCACATATTCTTCCCGCGACTGTGCTTTCGCCGAAGGTATATTAATGATCTTGTTGCCCTTTCCTTTGCCCAGACTGGGCAAGTCCTGCATTGGGAACAGCAGCATCCGGCCTTCCGTTGAAATGGCCAGGCACCAGTCCGTCTCCCGGTTATGTACCCGCCGTGGCGGCAGCACCTTGGCCCCGGTAGGTACGGTCAGGTAAGCCTTACCCGCTTTGTTTTTACTGACCATGCCGGCAAACACGCCGACAAAGCCGTAACCGCCATCAGAGGCCATCAGGTACTCGTCATCATCTTTACCCATTAAGACATGGGACAAGGATTCCCCTGCAACGATTGAGAAGCGCCCTGTCATTGGCTCGCCCTGACTGCGCGCCGACGGCAGGCTGTGGGCATCGCAGGCAAAGGCGCGCCCGGATGAGTCAAGGAATACGGCGGGCTGATTGCTCTTACCCGAGGCACTGGCCTGGTAACCATCACCGGCTTTATAACTGAGCGCCGTCGCATCGACATCGTGGCCCTTGGCACAGCGTCCCCAGCCTTTTTCTGACAATACGACCGTGACCGCCTCTGCAGGTACCAGCTCTTTTTCAGAAAGTGCTTTTGCCTCGCCACGCTCCACCAGCGGTGACCGGCGGTCATCGCCATATTTCTCTGCCGCTTCAAGGATTTCTTTTTTGATCAGGGTCTTCATTCGGCGTTCTGAGCCCAGGGTGGTCTGCAGCTTGTCGCGCTCTTCTTCCAGTTCGCTTTGCTCGCCACGGATCTTCATTTCTTCCAGTTTGGCGAGATGACGGAGCTTGAGCTCAAGTATGGCTTCAGCCTGTTTATCCGTCAGGCCAAACCGCGACATCAACTCGGGCTTTGGCTCATCGAACGTACGGATGATCTCGATAACCTCATCAATGTTGAGAAAGGCGACCAGCAAGCCTTCAAGGATATGCAGCCGCGCCAGCACCTTGTCCAGGCGGTACTGTAACCGACGGGTTACAACCTCTTTGCGGTAGCTTAACCACTCCACCAGAATAGTACGTAAATCCTTTACCTGGGGACGGCCATCAAGACCAATCATATTCAGGTTAACGCGATAATTTTTTTCCAGGTCAGTGGTGGCAAACAGGTGTTGCATCAGTTGTTGCGTATCAACCCGGTTTGAACGTGGCGTAATAATCAGACGTGTTGGGTTTTCATGGTCAGAATCGTCACGCAAATCACTGACCATAGGCAGCTTTTTAGCCTGCATCTGAGCCGCTATCTGTTCCAACACCTTAGCACCTGAAGCCTGGTGCGGTAGCGCGGTGATCACAATATCGCCCGCTTCCTCGCGGTACACGGCACGCATTTTTATGCTACCGCGGCCGGTTTCGTATATCTTACGGATATCGGCTTTGGGCGTGATAATTTCGGCATCAGTGGGATAGTCCGGGGCCTGGACAATCTCCATGACCTCCTCCAGCGTGGTCCGGCTATTATCCAGTAAAGCGGCACAGGCATTGGCTGTTTCGCGTGCGTTATGGGGCGGAATATCGGTTGCCATTCCCACGGCAATACCGGTAACCCCGTTTAGCAGGATATGTGGCAGGCGCGCCGGCAACATGCTTGGTTCTTTAAGCGTGCCGTCAAAGTTAGGCACCCAGTCTACTGTCCCCTGCCCCAGTT
Source organism: uncultured Alteromonas sp. (assembly GCA_964508695.1). GTDB lineage: Bacteria > Pseudomonadota > Gammaproteobacteria > Enterobacterales > Alteromonadaceae > Alteromonas. The sequence goes on along the minus strand of CAZDUT010000001.1, from coordinate 17,844 downwards.
CGTTCAGCAGCACTTCACTGAAGCGTGACAACCGGGCTTCGGTGTAACGCATTGCCGCAAATGACTTAGGATCGTCCGGCGCTCCCCAGTTACCCTGTCCATCGACCAGTGGGTAGCGGTAGGTAAATGGCTGGGCCATCAGCACCATCGCTTCATAACAGGCTGAATCACCATGCGGGTGAAACTTACCCAGTACATCCCCCACCGTCCGCGCGGACTTCTTGTATTTGGCGTTATTGCTCAGCCCCAAATCCGACATCGCATATATGATGCGACGCTGCACCGGCTTCAAGCCGTCCGCAATATGCGGCAGAGCGCGGTCCATGATGACGTACATGGAGTAATTGAGGTACGCATCTTCCGTAAAGGTTCTGAGCGGCAACTGCTCAATGCCGTCTTTCGTAATTGTTATCTGATCACTCATGCACGTCTTCGATTTTTATTATCATTGGTCACAGCGCACTGCAGATGCGCAACATCGTTGATAAAGCTATTGTGGGGCAAAGCCTCAGGCAGTGCAATACACTGGCTTAACGCTACCATGGCAATAACGGGTTTGCCCTGGCGGTATACAGTTTTTGTACAAACTGAAAAAGTGATGGTTTAATAACGCTAACAACCATAACAATTACAACCGTTGTGAAACTTCTTTACCTTATATTTGCCATTGTGTCGCTATTTGCACTGTCCGCGTCTGTCAGCGCACAGCAAACCGTTCAGCTGTTCGACGAACAGGATACACTGAAACTGACAGAATCTTCGTCGTATTTATTAGAAAACGCCGGACCTATTACTGTTGAACAGGCGATATCCCAACGCGAAGACTTTCAGCGATACCTCGACGATAACCCCAATTTTGGTTTCCATGACAACGGGATCTGGCTGCAGATCTCGGTAACCAATGTCAGTGACATTAAAGACTGGGTATTCACGGTTAACTTTAGTCAGCTGGACAAAGTGGATTTTTATCTGGTGCAAAACGGTGAGGTCATTGATTACAGCCTGCAGGGTAAAGCGCAGACCGGTCAAAAATTCAGAATGCCCACGTTTGAGGTCTCCCTTCCTTATACAAAAGCTGTGGACCTGTTTGTCAGGGTAGAAAGTCGCTCATCCAGTCTTATTGTTCCCATAGAGCTTAAGTCTCACTCCCAGCATAACCTGAGCTTTCAGTTTGACAGTCTGCTGTGGGGACTGTTCTACGGTGGCCTGGTGATCCTGGCTATTTATAACCTGGTGATTTATCTGGATGTTCGTGAGCCGAGTCTGCTGGCGTACGTTGGCTATATTACGGCAGTGATTTTCTGGCAGGTAATATGGGGCGGTCACGTCCACCTGCTGACCCTCGGCAGCTTACCCGACTGGCTGGTGAGTCATACCGAACTCATTTTCGTGGTCATAGGCATCAGCTCGGGCATTTTCACACTGACGTTTTTAGAAACCAAAACCAATGCCCCCACCAGTCACCTGTTCGTCAAAGGTCTGCTGATTGCGCAGGGCGTGATGGGGGTTGTGTGCTTACTTAATCTGATGCCACATATCTGGAAGAACAACCTGGTTTACGGTCTCGGTGTACTGGCTATCGTCAGCTATATCGCCGCGGGCTTTGAAGCATTTTTTAACCGGTTTCAGCCAGCACGGTACTTCATTTTTGCATGGACCATGCTTGCCTGCGGCGCAATTATCGGCATGCTCAGCCTGATAGGCATACTTCCCTCCAATACGTTTACTACCTACTGTTTTCAGGCCGGGGTGTTTCTTGAAGCCGGCCTGTTCTCGCTGGCACTGATGGAAAAAAGTCGCAGCCAGCTGGAAAGTGAGGTCGAGCAGGCGACGAATGATCTGCGCAACAATATGGAGCTGATTGAAGAGCAAAATGCGCGGCTCGATATTGCCCGAAAGGACGCCATCAAGGCCAGCAACGTCAAGTCGCAATTTCTTGCCAATATGAGTCACGAAATCCGGACACCGCTAAACGCGATCCTCGGATTCAGTCGCGAACTCAGTCAGGCTGCGCTGCCGTCAGATCAGCAGGAGCAGGTCCGGATCATCAACACCGCCGCAGATAATCTGTTAAGTATCGTCAACGACGTATTGGATTTCTCTAAAATTGAAGCCGGCAAACTGACGATCAATAACCAGCCATTTTCTCCCAACGAACTACTTGAGGAAATGGTCACCATCATGTCGAAGTCAGCGCACGGAAAACGGCTGGAGTTTGTTTTTGATCTGAGTCCGCTGCCTGAAAAATTAATCGGCGATATGTTTCGCATTAAACAAGTGCTCAACAACCTGCTAAGCAATGCCATTAAGTTTACCTCGTCAGGCTCCATTACCTTGAGCGCCCGCGCTACGGCACTGGCCCATGGTATTCACGAGCTTGAATTTAAAATTGAGGATACCGGCATAGGCATTAGCCGCAAGGACCGGAAAAAGCTGTTTAATGCCTTTTCTCAGGTAGAGGATGCCATCAACCGCAGTTATCAGGGTACCGGATTAGGACTGGTTATATGCCGTGAGTTGGTACGCCTGATGCGCGGTAACATAACCCTTACCAGCTCGCCGAATATCGGCAGTATGTTTACTGTCACACTGAAAACCAATCAGTTGAGTCAGAAGTTCTCGCTGGCCCCCAGCAGCGACTGGGAAGGTAAGAAAGTGGTCGTGTTTGACCCTATTCCTCAGACCCGCCGTGCCAGCGTACGTATATTGTCCTGCCTGGGGGCAAATGTGTTTGCTGTTGAGTCAGTGGATTTCCTGAAACGCCTCGATTTCAAGCCCGATTACTTACTGGCTACCCTGCCAGTGAGCCAGCTGACGAACCGCGATGCGTTGCTCTCGGAGTTGGTACAGATTCCTGCGCATAAACGAATATTGTGGTATTCGGGCCCCGAGCCGTTTTCACAGTATCCGAGCTTGCAGGATCATTTCATCAGCCAGTTACGTATGCCGATGACTATTACCAAGCTGGACAGCATTGTTCACCAGCGTGCGAGAGTTAACCGCAATCCGCTGCAGGATAAAATAGACAGCCTGCCAAAAGCGCGCATTCTGGCCGTCGATGACATGGATATGAACCTTAAATTACTGCACACCTGGCTGGATAATTCTCCGGTCAGCCTGAGCACCTCGATGAGTGGTCAGGATGCTGTCAATCGCTGCCAGTCAAATGAGTACGATCTTATTCTGATGGATGTCCAGATGCCCGGTATGGATGGCTTGCAGGCGTCGCGGGGTATCCGTCAGTCACCACTGAATATGGGTACGCCTATTATTGCTGTTACGGCACATGCCTTTAAAGAAGAACAGGAGAGGCTGCTGGCATCGGGTATGGATGATTACCTGCCAAAGCCCATTGAACTGGTGATGTTGCTCGACCTCATCCGCCGCTGGTGTCAGAACATTGAACCGGTGAAAATGGCGCTGCCGACACTCGACTGGCAATTGGCGTTAAAGCGCAGCAACCACAACCGTGACGCCAGTATCGAGTTACTCAGTGACTTCCTGGCCATGCTGCCTGCAACCATCGAGGCGATTAAAAAGGAGTGGGAGGCACGTAATTTCGAGGAACTTAAAGCACAGGTTCACCGTCTGCACGGAGCCTGCTGCTATACCGGTGTGCCAAAGCTGCAGGATCTTGCCCGTGAACTGGAATCTGCACTTAAGTTAGGTCAGCATTTCCTGGTTGCCGAGCATATGCCGGCACTCATCACCGAAGCAGAGGTTATCTGTGCCGAAGGCGAGCGTTATCTGCAGGCACATGCCGACTCAGCGTTCTGATTGTCCGAGGTTTTGAATGCGTGCCTGCTGGCACTCACGCATCAGCGCAACAAACTCGCCGGGTGTTCGGTCCAGCTCGGAAGAAGAAACAAAGACATCAAAGCCCAGGCGCTCTCGCAATTGTGTCATGCGATTCGCCAGCATCGCTTTGATGCCGGTATACACGTCGCCGTTCGGCAGCTTAAAGTGCTTGTCGTCAAACATGGATTGTTCGTAACAGCTCCCTGACGGACAGTTTTCGTCCTTATTCTGAAACAGCAGCGGGCGCTGCTCCATCAGCAGGTGCGTGGCAAGTCTGGGAGAAACGCTGTTAAGAAACGGGCCGTAATCCTTTATCCGTATCCCGATGGTTTCCAAATCAACATGGTCAATGCCCCGTCTTACCCGGGGGCAATCAATGCGCTGGACGTTGTCCCAGTGGATCTCCCAATTTCCCAGACGGTGATGATATGCAATTTCGCTGGGCGAGATTTCAATGCTGTGCTCAGGCTCGCGCAATTTAAAATACCCCACTAACAGCGCCACAATGGATGCACTGGTGAGAAACACGCCTGCCAGAAACAGCCAGTCCGGTGTTACAGCAAACCAGATAAGGGAAAAAAGCAGCCCCGCCAGGCCAATGACAATACTGGTGATACCGTTACGCTTGGACGTCGCACGGATAAAGATGGGTTGAGTCACATCAGAAGACATAAAAATACACTATTACCATGAGCAAGGCCCAGATAACATAAAGCCGCCAGCGTCGGCATACCATACAGTCAGTATGCCACCACCGCATCAGGCGACTATTGCTCCGGGCTTTTGGGTTAGTTGGCCGCATAATCTTTGTTTACGTAAGCCTGATGTGCTTAGTTTACCGCAGTTTGCCCCATAAGCGCAGTGGCCGGTTTACGCTGACGGCGTAAAAACAGCGCAACCAGCGTGGGTGTGAACACCAGCGACAGGATCACCGAGAACCCCACGCCGCCGGCCAACACCACTGCCAGCGGCGGCCAGAAGGTGCCCTCACTGAATAGCAGTAACGGAATCAGCCCACCTACCGTAGTAAAGGTCGTTGACAAAATATGCCGGCTGCATCCCATGGTCTCAGCCACAATGGTTCGTGTGTCGCCACGCCGCGCTGCCGGATTAGCATTGATTGCCGCAATCACCACGATCGATCCGTTGATCGCGACACCGATAAGTCCGGCACTGCCCAGCAGCGGATTAAAGCCCAGAGGCAAACCCGAAATCCACAAACTGAACATACCTAGCCCTACCGACAAACCGGCCACCAAAATGATGACGAAGGCCATCCGTACGCTCAGAAAGGTGAGGATCAGTGTGGTGATCATCAATACCAGTAACACCGGCGCGTACGTCGCGAGCTGGCCAAGTGCCTGTTGTTGTTCGTCCGCGTCACCTGCAAGGTGCAGACGATAGCCATCGGGCAGGCTGAGCGATGAGGCCAGTTTCTCTCGCAATGTATTACTGACATCCACAGCCGGCACCCCCGGGTATAAGAAGGCCTGTACCCGATTGAGACGCTCACCGCCTAAGCGGGTAATACCACTGATGCTCGGTGTCAGCGTCATGGTCGCTACCGCATCCAGGGCCACCCACGGCGTGTCAGGATCGAGCACTGCGGAGGTAAGCGGCGTGCTCGAGACACTTTCAAGATCACCGCGCTGTGCATTGTTGTAGCGTACGCGGACGGGTATTTCTTCGGTGCTCTCTAAAACCGAGCCGCCCAGAATCCCGCTGAAGTTCACATCAAGCTGGTTTGCCAGTTCGGTTAATGACAGTCCCATGTAAGAGGTAACGTCTCGGTCGGCCTGTATCGTCAGTTCAGGTTCGGCCATGGTGATGGATGCCGTTGTCTGGCTAATCCCGGCTACCGAGGCCATAACCTGCCTGACCTGCTGCCCCAATATATTCAGTTGTTCCACGTCCGGGCCAATGATCTCAACTTCTACTGGCGCCGCAATTGGCGGGCCCTGACCAAATGCCCTGACAATCAGTTGTATCTCAGGGAACCGCTGCTCCAGCTGATGTTGTAACTGATCTATCATGTGTGCTGCCTGGCCCACCGTTTCGGTGGTGATCACGGCGTTGGCAAAGTTTGGCGTGTTGTCGCGGCGCATGATTTGATTGTAATACACCGACGGTGCAGAGCCGCCGACCAGCCAGCTAACCTGCTTAACCCCTGCCTGTTGACTGATGATGGCGTCCACCTGCTCAGTATAGGTCCGGGTCTGCGCGATGCTACTGCCTTCTTTGGTCCACAGATACAGCTCAAACTGGTCACGATCGGCACTGGGGAAAAACACATTGGGGAGTTGCGAGGCGAAGAAAAAGCCACTACCACAAAAAATGACAATCAGGGGGAGTACGACAATGGGCCGGCGTATCCAGGCACCAAGGCGCCGACTGAAAGCATCACTGAGCTGGGGCGCCTGAATGCCTTGCTGCCACCAGCGGCCGCGATCATCGGCGGTACGGGGCAAATAGCGCGCTGCCAGCGCAGCAATGATGGTCAGCGAAAGAAACAGCGACCCAATCAGCGCCATCACTACGCTGATGGCAATCGGGCTGATAAAGTCGCCGATATTACCGTTAAGTAAAAAGATTGGCATAAACCCCAGAATGGTCGTTAACGTTGAGGCCAGCAGCGGGACAAAGAGATGCGACACACTTTTTGCCATCGCGCCCACCCGGGTAAGCGCGGCATTTTGCAGGTTAATACGAATTTCGTCGGTGATCACAATCGCATTATCAATCAGCAGGCCAATCGCAATGATCATTCCGAAAATCGACATCTGATGAATCTGCTCATCAAAAAAGCTCAATGAAAATAATGTGAATGCGGCGCACAGGGGTAACGCCAGCCCGACTATCCAGGCTGCGCGCATACCCATGAACAGCAGGATAACCAACATGACGACTGCACACCCCAGCAGCAAGTTTCCGCTGAGCTCGCTGAGCCGGGCATCGGTGTAGTCATTTTGCTTAAAGGTCACCGATGCTGTCACACTGCCGGCAAACTCCCGGTTAAATGCATCAACCGTGTCCAGGGCGGCAGCCGTCCACTTATCGGCCCTGACCGTGGTTTGCATCCGTGCCCCAACAAAAATCACCTGTTGGCCGTCGACGAGGGCTATGTCATCGGGTGGCGTTTTCCATCCCCGGTAGACACTGGCCACATCAGCCACCCGAATATACCGCCCCTGTGCATTGGTTACGCCGAGATTGCTGATCATGTCCACACCATCAAGCGTATCGCTTAAGGTAAAGCGCAAGGTACTGTTTTCGGTATGCAGACTACCTGCCGGCAATTTAGGATCAGCCTGGCTGATTTGACGGCTTAAATCCCCCAGCGACAACCCGGTGGCAGCGAGGTGCTGTGGGGACACGGCAACGATAATTTCTTCAGCAGGTTCGCCATACAATCTGACCAGTTCCGTTCCGGCAACATTGCGTAGCCGGTCAGCCAATTCACTTGCCAGCCTGCCGGTCATGGCGAGGCTGGTGTTCGCCGGCACATCAGGGGTAACATCGAGTAACAGGGTAAAGGCGGTTGCCCCCCGTTTCTCGTCAAAAACGGGCGGTGCCGCACCAGCGGGAAATGCGTCAGCGGCAGCAGCAATGCTGTCACGGATTTCGCTGAACAACTGTTCATTGCTGCTGTTATCTATCCAGTCCTGAGTTTCAATATTGACAATCGAAATGCCGGCCCGGGACGTTGAGCGGATCTCTTTGATCTCATAAATTTCCCGCAGCCGATCTTCCAGCACATCGGTTACCAACGCTTCAACCCGCTGCGCCGAGGCGCCCGGATAGGCGGTAATGATAAGCGCGTTGCGTGTATCAATGCGGGGATCTTCAAGTCTGGGTAAGGTGCCCAGCGCCGACAACCCAGCCACCAGCACAATGATGATACTCAGCACCAGTAAGTGGCCATGGCGGAAAAATGCCGTGTACCACGGGTAGCGCGTATTGGTGTCACTCATTGTCCGCCAGCCCTTGAAATATTAGCTGCTTTATCGTGAGTGACTACCCACTGACCCGGACTTAACTTATGCGTTCCCCCGCGCACGTACGTTTCACCATCGCGCAGCGCGCCCTGCACGAACGCTCGCTCGCCATCGGTATACACTACCTCAACACTGCGTGCGGTGACCTTCTGCGCACCGTCATCATCAGTGTCATCATTCAGTACGAACACCGTCCACAGGCCGCGCAAGCCGTTACTCAATGCCGTCACAGGCACCCAGGCACCGTGTTCAGCGCGCTCCCGCGACAGCACCATTTCTGCCATGTCACCCGGTAAAAGGGCAGCGGAGGGGGGAAAGGTAACCAGTATGTCGACGGTACGGGTCTGCGTTCGCCGCTGGGCCACCCGTTGCGTGACGGTCGCATCAAGTGTACGGCCCGCGACCTCAACGCGTACAGTCTGATCACGGGAAAAACGGTGGACATCACTGGCGGGTAAGGCAAACCGCGCCTGTAACTGACTATTATTACTCAACGCAAAAATGGCCATGCCCGGCGTCAGTGTGGTCCCCTCATCAACAAAACGTGCGGTTATCTCTCCGTCAAAGGGCGCGTATAACCGCGATTTTTCAATTTCCACATCAATGGCGGCCAGCGCCGCTTCCGTTTCCCTGACCTGCGCATTCGCCGCGCTCAGTTGTGCGCTGGCTTCATCCTGACGTTGTGACGACTCAAGCTTCTGTTTCACCAGATCGTCAATACGGGACATGCTTAATTGCGCCAGTCTGGCATTGGCGTTGGCTCTGTCTAACGTGGCGTTAAGTTCACGCTGGCGAGCGGTAAGTCGTGCGGTGTCCAGCGACGCCAGTAGCTGCCCCCGGGTGACCGCCTCTCCCTCATCAGCGTGGAGACTGACAAGGCTGCCGGCTACATCGAAACTCAATCTTGCAGACTGTGACGACTCCACCAGGCCGCGTACCCGGGTGGGCACGGTAAACCCCTTCTGAATAGTGACAGTCGCTGTCGTAACGGTTTCGACACTGCGGGGGGGAGCTGTGGATTGTGCCTGTCCGGCGCCCGCACTCCACAGCAGAATAACAAGTAACACCAGAAACAATGCCATGGCGGCATACAGGTAACCGAAGCCTGAGTGATTTTGGCTTGCGGGTGGGGGTGAAGATGATGTCATCCTATATCCTTACACAGGGTGCACAATGAAAATGGCAAGTGGCTATTCTCTATGCTAGATTAACAATACTAGACCGTCCAGTTTGAAAATTAAAGAGGATTTGACTGAAATATGACCGACTCTCGCGCAGCCAGTGCCGGGCGCAGCAAGGCAGGCCGTCCAAAAAGTGAAGAAAAGCGTCAGAAGATCCTCAAAGCGGCCAGTGATCAGTTTTTGTCCGCCGGCTTCGCCAGTACCTCAATGGATAACATTGCCCGCCATTCAGGCGTGTCGAAGCAAACTGTCTATTCACATTTTGAAAGTAAAGACGCCCTGTTTCAGGCTGCCATCACCAAAAAATGTCAGTCCTACGACCTTGATCCCACGCAATTGGTAGGCCACGACCACTGCGGTCTGCCAATGACAGCGTGCCTGACGACAATAGGCACCCGGTTTATGCGTCTGATACAGGATCCGGAAGTCATTGCCATGTACCGTGTCGTAATCAGTGAAGCGAAAAACACTCCCCACGTGGCGGAGTTGTTTTATCAGGCGGGTCTACAGGCCAGTCTGGATGGTTTAGCGGCGTTGTTTATGGCCTACAGTGAACAGCGCCTGTCAGACGCCCAGGCCCGGGCAATGGCGTCGGATTACATTAGCCTGTTAAAAAGTGACGTGATGCTCAGGTTACTATGCGGATTAACCGTTTGTATGCAGGAAGCAGAAATTGACCAGCACGTCGACCACGTTGTGACGCATATCGATGTTTTATTCCGGCATGCGATAGGTCAATAACCCGGGCAACGACGTTATTGGAACCTTCGTCAACACTCATACCAGGCGCGCATTTTCTGCGCACGAATTATCCCTAACTTCCACAGCAAATACTCTACAGGTTTACGGCTTTTTGCTAAACTACGCGCACTTTACCTTCGTCAGGGTTTGTTATGTCAGAGTTTACAGGTAACCACATTCTTTCAGTCAGCCAGTTTGACCGAGATGCCATCGAGCGGGTGTTTCAGGTTGCGCACTCGATGCAGCCTTATGCGCGCCGCGAAAAGCGAACCACCGTGCTGGACGGGGCAATTCTCGGCAACCTGTTTTTCGAGCCCAGCACCCGCACCCGGGTAAGCTTTGGTACCGCCTTTAATCTGCTTGGCGGAGAAGTGCGCGAAACAACTGGCATGGATAATTCGGCGCTGGCCAAAGGCGAATCGTTATTTGATACCGCCCGCGTACTCAGTGGCTATTCTGACATCATCGCTATGCGTCATCCCGCAGCCGGGTCGGTCGCCGAGTTCGCGGAAGGCAGCCGGGTGCCTGTCATTAACGGCGGTGACGGCGCCAATGAGCACCCGACACAAGCGCTGCTTGACCTGTACACCATTAAGCGGGAACTGGAATATCACGACAAAGGCATTGATGGTCTGCATATCGCCATGATCGGTGATCTTCGCTACGGACGAACGGTTCACTCGCTGTCGCGTCTGTTGTGCCTGTACAACAATGTCAGGTTTACCCTGATCTCGCCCAAAGAACTGGCCATGCCGCAGCCTATCATTGATGCCATCGAAAACGCCGGACACCGGCTGACCATCACTGAGCAACTTGAAGGCAATATGGATGCAGATATCTGCTACCAGACCCGTATTCAGGAAGAGCGCTTCCCTTCTCAGGATGAAGCCAATAAGTACCGGGGAAAGTTTCGCCTGAACCAGGCGATTTATACCCGTCACTTCCAATCGAAAACCGTGATCATGCATCCGCTTCCCCGCGACTCGCGTATGGAGGCCAATGAATTGGACAATGATCTCAACCTTAACCCGAATCTTGCAATCTTTCGTCAAACCGATAACGGCGTGCTGGTGAGAATGGCACTGTTTGCCCTCACTCTCGGCGTTGAGGATCTCGTTTCTCAGTATGAACGCGACGTTATCTGGACCAGCAAAAAGAGCACTTAATTACGATGCAAAAATCTGAAGCCTTATTTACCCGAGCACAAAAAACCATTCCCGGTGGCGTTAACTCGCCGGTACGCGCGTTTAAAGCGGTCGGTGGCACACCGCCGTTTATCACCAAGGCAGACGGGCCTTATATCTGGGATGCAGACGGTAAAAAGTATATCGACTATGTGCAGTCATGGGGCCCTATGGTATTAGGCCACAACAACGACAAGATACGCGAGGCCGTGATCGCTGCGGCGCACGAAGGGCTGTCGTTTGGTGCCCCCACCGAAGCGGAAGTGCTGATGGCTGAGAAGGTCAATCAGATGGTGCCGTCAATGGAAATGGTACGGATGGTGAATTCCGGTACTGAAGCCACCATGTCGTCTATCCGGCTGGCACGCGGCTACACAGGACGCAACAAAATTGTAAAATTCGAAGGCTGCTACCACGGCCACGCCGACTCACTGCTGGTGAAGGCAGGATCTGGCGCTCTGACGCTGGGCGTACCCAGCTCACCTGGCGTGCCGGCCGACGTAGCCCAGCACACCCTGACCGTCGAATTTAACAACCTCGACAGTGTGCGTGCAGTGTTTGAAGAACACGGCGACGACATTGCCTGCATCATTGTTGAGCCTGTGGCGGGCAACATGAACTGCATTCCGCCCGTTGACGGCTTCCTGGAAGGTCTGCGTGAAATTTGTGACGATGCCGGCAGTGTTCTGATTTTCGATGAGGTAATGACGGGTTTTCGGGTGTCGCGCGGCGGTGCCCAGGAACGCTACAAGGTTACGCCCGATTTAACCTGCCTGGGTAAAGTTATTGGTGGCGGCATGCCAGTAGGTGCCTTTGGCGGCAAACGCGACATTATCACTTACATTTCACCTACCGGGCCTGTGTACCAGGCGGGTACGCTGTCTGGTAACCCGGTGGCCATGGCCGCCGGCCTGGCAGCGCTCACTCAGCTTGAGCAAGCCGATATGTATACGTCGATATTTGAAAACACCCAGGCACTGGCAGATGGCATGCAGGCCATTGCCGACAAATATAACATTCCGCTCACCACCAATGTGGCCGGCAGCATGTTCGGGATATTTTTTACCGACGTAAAAAAGGTGACAAATTACCAGCAAGCCATTAACTGCGATACCGAGCGTTTCAAAACGTTCTATCACGGCATGCTTGATGAAGGAGTTTACCTGGCGCCAGCCTCGTATGAAGCGGGCTTTGTTTCCAAGGTGCATGACAAGGATATCGTAGCACAGACGCTGGAAGCGGCTGACAGGGTGTTTAGCCGTTTATAAATCTGTCACCGGAGTCTGCGTATTGTGACATCAATGCTGGCTATATTTGCTGGACTGCTCGCAGTTGTTTCAGGTTATGCCTGTATTGTAACTGTGCTGTGGTTGCGCAGCAGACAACAGGCACCGGCCTTGCCGCCGGTGCCAAATCCGTCGCGTCGCGACGCTGACAGTGCCCGGGACAAGGAGCAGCGCATCAGGGAACGGGCCGATGAGGCCAAGCGTCTGACACAGACATTTCAGAAGTTTGTCCCCCGGCAATTCGTCGAGCATTTTGCCAAGCATGGCTCACAAACCCTTGAACTCGGTCATGCTGACGAAGATGAAGTCGCCATATTATTTTGCGATATCCGGGGCTTCACCGGCTTGTCAGAACAGATGCGCCCGCAGGAACTGATGAATTTTCTGAATTCGTACTTTTTACGCATGAATGAGCCCATTCATCAAAACGGCGGGTTTATTGATAAGTTTATCGGCGATGCGATCATGGCCTTGTTCGATCATCCCGGCGGGTCTGCGCAGGACAAAGTCTGTGATGCGCTGAACGCCGCGCTGGATCTGAGAAAGGCATTGGATATCTACAACCAGCACCGGCAAAAAAGTGGTTATGCCGCTATCAATGTCGGCATTGGCATCCACTATGGTCCGGTCATTCTGGGCACCGTGGGTTCCGATGACCGCATGGATACCACTGTGATTGGTGACAGCGTCAATATTGCTTACCGGCTTGAATCACTCGCACCGGCCTATGATGCCGACATTGTTATCAGCGCCCAGGTACGCAACACCTTTCCCGCGCATTTCTCCGTGTCCACACGGATGCTTGATTGGGTGCGGGTAAAAGGCCGTAAGGCCCCCATTGAAATTTACGAGGTGCTGGAGCATTTGCCTGAGCAAATCCGCACTCCCCGTCAGGCAGTCGGTGCGCATATTGCTGCAGGTATCGCCTGTCGTATTGACCAATCCTGGGATGAGGCATTGGCGCACTTTAATCGCGCGCTGACACTGAGTCCGGAGGATCCGCTGGTGCAGCACCATATCAACATTTGTCATCGCTATCGCAGTCCAACCCGAGCACAGGAGTGGGATGGCGCGCTGCCGCCATACTAAACCAGCTCAGACTTTCGACATTTGCCGGATAAAACTGAGCGATGGGGCAAAAAAAGCCGCGCCAGTCTCGGCACTGGTGAAGTCCAGCCAGCGATCATAGTCACCATCACCGTTGCCGACAATCTGGCTGTGCAGCATCGCTTTGAACCCGGATGAGCTGGCACTGCAACTGACGAAAAACAACCCCTGTGACACCATGTCCCCGTATGGCATGCCTTGCTTAAGCAGCGTGACGCCGCTCTCAGCAAATACCGCACTGCCCGCGCGCACACAGTGCGACGACTCAGATTGCTCTTTGCTTGGCAGGTTGTGCTCCTGCGTGGTGCCCATCACCTGCTCCTGCTGACGGGCCGACAACGCTGCCCAGCGGCGCAGGTCGTGGCGAAAGCGCTGGACATGAATATAACTGCCACCGCTGAAATCTGCATCATCTTCGCCGATGATCGCGATTTCCCGTCGTTTGAGGCCACGCGGGTTGTCAGACGCATACATAAAGCCGTTCAGGTCGCGGCCATCGAGGTAACGAAAACCGCGCACCTGTTCAACCAGCTCAACATGCAGGCGCAACAGCTCCATCACTTCAATGCCGATAGCATGGCAAATATCCAGACGGTCAGCGCGGATCTGAATGAATAAGTCACAGGGCGTGGACGGTGCGCTCCGATCTTCACACTGCATATCTGGAAATGGCGTCAGTCCCTGTGGGATTGGGCCCGGATAGAGCTCACACCAGTAATTGGTGCCAACCGCAATCAGCCCCGTCAGCATGGCCTCATAATGTTCATTTTCATAGTGATCGAACACATCGAGCACCCGGGCCAGTTTTGATCGCACGGCCTGGCTGTCGTCATCAACAACATTAAACAGCAAATATTGTGCGTGCAGGTTTGGCTCTGCACAAATGCCCTTTTGTGGTTGTGCCATGGTTATTCTTATCGTTGTCCTGTTTTAAGCAGTGCGTTACGTCTGCCAGTGCGCATTTAGATTATAATACCACCAGCGACTCAGTGTGTCTTAATAGCCAGCTGCCTGTCCATCTTTTCGGCTCTCCGATGCACCGCGATAGACCTTTTGCTTCGCATCCCAACCAATCGCCTGATACCCACCAAATGCACCAATGACAGGCTGTAAGGTATGACCGCGCTCCATCAGTGCCCGTTTGACGGTTTGCTCAATACCGGACTCCAGGCTTACATATCCCCCGTCCCGCATTATCGCCCCGGTAGGGCTGCCCGACCCACTGTGTAAAATACGTGGCGCGTCGCCAGCCTCTTGCAAATTCATCCCAAAATCAATCACGTTCACCACAATTTGCGCATGCATTTGCGGCTGCGTAGCGCCCCCCATCACCCCGAAGCTAAGAAAGGGTTGACCGTTACGGGTAACAAACGCCGGAATGATGGTATGGAAGGGGCGCTTACCCGGCGCATATTCGTTGCGGTGGCCTTCCTGCAGCGTAAAAAGTTCACCGCGGTTTTGCAGAATAAAACCGAGTCCCGGCGGCGTCATGCCCGAGCCCATACCGCGATAATTACTCTGGATCAGCGACACCATATTGCCCTGCTTGTCGGCAACCGTCAGGTATACGGTATCGCCGTCGATCACACCAGCATCAACACGGTCGGCCGCTTTGCGGGGATCAATCAGCGCCTGGCGTTTTTTGGCATAATCTTTAGAAATAAGCGTGTCTACCGGGACATCGGCAAAGTCCATATCGGCATAAAATTTCGCGCGATCAGCAAACGCCAGTTTCTTCGCCTCAACAAATGTATGAATATAATCGGCAGAGCCAAAGCCCATGCCCTCGATGTCATAGCGCTCCAGAATATTCAGAATTTGCAGTGCTGCAATGCCCTGACCATTGGGCGGCAGTTCCCAGACATCGTAACCGCGATAATTGGACGATACGGGTTTGACCCACTCGCCAGTGTGCATCGCCATATCTTCATAGGATAAAAAACCACCCTGCTCTTTCATATAGGCGTCAATCGTCCGCGCGATATCGCCCTTGTAAAATGCATCACGACCGCCGGTAGCGATTTTTTCGTAGGTGGCTGCCAATGCCGGGTTTCTGAATACCTCACCTTCTCGTGGCGCACGCCCCTGGGGCATGAAGATATCGCTAAAGCCGTCGTAATGACCGATACGTTCTACGTTCATTTGCCAGTAATAAGCGATGAGCTCTGATACCGGAAAACCCTCTTTGGCGTAGGTAATAGCCGGTGTCAGGACGGTGGTCATAGGCAGCTCACCAAACCGCTCGTGCAACATAAACCAGCCATCCACGGCACCGGGAACCGAGACCGGCAACGGGCCAAAAGAAGGAATACTGGTATGCCCACGGGCACTGAACTCTGACTTCTTAAGCCCTTGGGGTGAGCGACCCGAGCCATTTAGCCCGACCAGCTCCTTGTTCTTTGCGTCCCAGACAATGGCGAACAGATCGCCACCGATGCCGCTACCGGTCGGTTCTACCAGCCCGAGCACAGCATTCGCCGCAATGGCTGCATCGACGGCATTTCCGCCTTGTTTCAGGATATCCAGTGCCGCCTGTGTGGCCAGCGGCTGACTGGTCGCCGCCATACCGTTTTGCGCCAGTACCTCAGAGCGTGAGGCAAAGGGTTTACCGGTAATACGGTCGTAGGCGCTGACAGATGTCACGCTAAACAATGCAATTGCGGTAAGTAGTCGTACGAGTTGCATAGGTTCCTCAGGGTCGCGAAAGCTGTATCGCTATACTATTGAAATAAAGTGAGAATGTATAATCACCATGCATTGGCATTGTAATCGAAACTGACTGGACGAGGGCGACATGCCAGATACGCGGGGCATAAAAAAGCCCCGCAATCGCGGGGCTCAGACAGGGTAAGTTGGGCGTTATCTCTTTTTATTATTTTCCGTTAACGGATCACCCACTCAGACGTCGGTTTATGAACGGCTGCCTGTGAAGTCAGGGTAAGCTTCAAGGCCGCACTCACTGACATCCACACCGTCGAACTCTTCTTCCTGGCTCACCCGTATACCGATGATAGCCTTAAGAATAAGCCACACCACCAGACTGACCACGAATACCCAAACAAAGATGGTCAGGGCACCGATGATCTGGCCGGTGAATTCAGCCCCGTCGTTAGTAACCGGCACCAGCAGCAAGCCCAACAGACCCACGGTGCCGTGTACCGAAATAGCACCGACCGGATCATCAATTTTCATCTTATCGAGTGCGACGATACTGAATACCACCAAAATACCGCCCAAGGCACCGAAAATAGTGGCCTGTAATGGCGTCGGGGTTGACGGCTCCGCCGTGATTGCAACCAGACCAGCCAGCGCACCATTAAGTGCCATGGTCAGGTCAGCCTTGCCGAACATAATACGCGCCAGCAACAGTGCAGCAATCGTACCGCCCGCGGCAGCGGCGTTTGTATTCATAAATACAACCGCTACAGCGTTTGCACTTTCAACTGTCGCCGTAGCCAGTACCGAGCCACCGTTAAAGCCAAACCAGCCCATCCACAGGATGAAGGTACCCAGCGTGGCCAGCGGCAGGTTGGCACCGGGGATCGCGTTGATCCGTCCGTCTGCGGTGTACTTGCCTTTACGGGCTCCAAGCACCAATACGCCAGCCAGCGCTGCGGCCGCACCGGCCATATGCACAATGCCAGAGCCGGCGAAATCAGAGAAGCCCAGATCGCCTAACGTATACATGCCAAATACCGCTTCGCCACCCCAGGTCCAGGCGCCTTCCATTGGATAGATAAACCCGGTCATGACCACGGTAAATGCCAGAAACGCCCACAGTTTCATACGCTCTGCGACCGCTCCCGACACAATTGACATTGCTGTGGCAACAAATACTACCTGGAAGTAAAAATCTGCTGACGGCGCATAGGTTGCCGGATCTTCGGCCACACCGGTAGCGCCATCACTCATAATACCGCTTAAGAACATTCCCCAGTTGTCGCCACCGTACATGATGCCGTAGCCACAAATCATATACATGGTACAGGCGATGGCGAACAACGCGATATTCTTAGTCAGAATTTCAGTGGTATTTTTAGCGCGTACCAGGCCGGCCTCAAGCATCGCAAAGCCGGCAGCCATCCACATGACTAACGCGCCACAAATTAAAAAGTAAAAGGTATCCAGTGCATACCCAAGTTCAAATGTGATTTCCATTGTTATTCTCTCCGCAAGTAAACTCTGATGGCGTTAAAGCGCATCGCCATCTGACTCGCCCGTACGGATACGGACCGCGTGTTCGAGGTCGTAAACAAAGACCTTGCCGTCGCCAATCTTGCCGGTCTTTGCGGCTTCAACGATAGCTTCTACCAACCGTTCGACCTGATCGTCCTGTACCGCAATTTCCAGTTTCACCTTAGGTAAAAAATCCACCTGGTATTCGGCACCGCGATAGAGTTCGGTATGCCCTTTCTGACGTCCAAAGCCTTTCACCTCGGTGACGGTGAGCCCGTCGATCCCAATCTCGGAGATGGCTTCACGAACATCATCGAGCTTGAATGGCTTGATGATCGCTGTGACTAGTTTCATGTGTGTAGCTCCCGGTATGTAG